>JAISGY010000035.1 GCA_031262835.1 Ruminococcus sp. | reverse complement strand
TTCGACGAAAACGGCGTGTATTTAACCATTTCCACATCTGACTGATTAATTACCCCATAGAGAGGTAACAATGAAAAAATTATCCTTGCTTATCTTGTCTTTTATTATCATTACAATGTTTTCCTTCCCCGTCGCAGCGGCGGAAACTGAAACTGCTCCGATGTTCGACCTGCTTTCATTGCCCGAGTTTTTCAAGGCGTATAAGAAGGACAGGGACAATGTCGGCGAGTATCTTGAAAAGTTCGCCGAATCGGGATTTAATAAGCCCGGGGGCGATTTCTATGATGCTATGCCTGTTATCGCGGAAATGAATTTTATTCTGCTCCCGGATTTTGTTGATATAAAAAATATCCGACCTGACGAAATTTTCGTAACTATTGGGAACGGGACGGGCTATGAAGTACGAGGAACGTCAGACGGCACCGATTACACCCTTTCATTCAAAGGCGAAAAATACGAGTATCTTTCAGAAGTTGTAGAACAAACCGAAGAGAATGATTTCCAAAAAATGGCTGAAGAACTGATTTATATAATCGGTTGGTCTGAAACTATTGACGATGAGAAAGCTGTTTATAAGCATGATTTTGTCATTGCGGCAAATAATTATCTGTATAATTTAACACTTAAAACAAAAACGCCATTTGAGGAAATTTGGTATAGTATTGATTTTCAGATTTACCCTTTAACGAACGGTTTTTTGAATTTCGGTCAGAGGATTAAAAGATACAGTATCGTTAGTCCGCCTGTCATCAATCCGTCTTTGCATCCGATTGCAGATGACAGGATTTACGACAACCTTTACTATAGGTATAACGGAAAATTATTGGTTGGTTGGTATAAGATTAACGGAAACTATTATCACTTTGAAGAGGACGGAGTTGCTTCAAAAATATCCTACGAAGATGGTGAATACGATTATGTATTCGACGAAAACGGCGTGTATTTACAATGTTCAAAATCTGAGTGATCGCTTGTCCCATAAAGAGGTAACAATGAAAAAATTATCCTTGCTTATCTTGTCCTTTCTCATTATGACAATGTTCTCCTTCCCCGTCTCGGCGGATGAACCGGTTGATTTTTCGTATGAACCGGCTGTTGTTAATATTATTCTTAATCTTACAGAGTTGCCGGCGTTAATCTACGAATATAAAAACTATAAAGATATCATAGTTAATTATATGGACAATAATAAAGAGGAACGCTTTATCGAAAAATGCGAAAAAAAAATAGAAGAAATCATTGATTTGGGCTACATTCTGATGCCGAACTTTTTAGACATGGAAAAAGCCGACGAGGATCATTATAGATTTTCTTTTGATATTTCAAGAAAAATGTACGGATTAGTCGGATATGTTGGTGACGAAGAAACGAAATTTTCAATTTCTTGTTTTAAAAAAGACGGTAAAGACTCCTATTCGTGGCGCACTGACCCGAATTTTTTAAAGTTAGAAAAAGAACTCGGAAAAATCTATGTTGCAGCTTCATATGATATTTCCGCCAAAAAGAGTTACTTATGGAGTGAAGTTAACGCCGAAAGGAAGACTGTTATAAGTCAACAGTTCTATGTTTACGCAAACGATTATATCTATTGGATTACGATAAGCGGAAACATTCCTTTCGATGAAATATGGAACGATTTATCATTTAAGCCTTATCCCCTCGAAAACGGTTTTTTTGAGATGGACGGGGACTTATACTATGGGGAAAACGGCGAGCTTTTAAGCGGATGGTATAAAATTCACAATAATTTATACTATTTCGATGAAAACGGTATCGCCGCAAAAGGCGAATATACCCTCGGGGAATATATTTACAAGTTCGATGAAAATGGCGTGTATTTAGGAACTGCTACATCTGATTGAAAAACTAAAGCGGGAGAATTCCTCTCCCGCTTGTGGTTTTTTTAGCCTTTTACAAATGATTGGCAGTCCACGCATTCGGGGACTTTCGGGTTCGCTTCGTGTGTTCCGATTTGAACCGCTTCGAGGGTACAGAAATTGTCGGATTGGGTGTTATATTTGCAGCCGCTTACGGTGCAATGAATACAGGTATTCTTAGCCATAATACACCTTCAAATTTAATATTTTCGGGGCATGGTTATATTTTATGCCGCCCGCCCGATTTTACACTTAATAATTTTTTACATAGAAATTTCACAAAATAATAAAGATTTATTCCCGAAAATAGGGTATAATTAAGGTAAGCGTTTTATTATATAGAATATAAGGGGAAGAATTTATGTCAAAACTTGTATCTGCAAAGGATATGCTTCTAAAGGCGGCGGCGGGTAAATACGCCGTTGCACAGATAAACATCAACAACTTAGAATGGACAAAAGCAGCGGTTATAACCGCGAATGAGCTTCGCTCCCCGATAATCCTCGGCGTTTCGGAAGGCGCAGGAAAATACATGACGGGCTTCAAGACGGTTGCGGCTATGACTTCGACAATGCTTGATGAACTGGGCATAACCGTTCCCGTTGCTCTTCATCTTGACCACGGAACATACGAAGGCGCGAAAAAATGCATCGAATCCGGCTTTTCAAGCGTAATGTTCGACGGTTCTCACTACCCTATCGACGAAAACGTCGAGAAGACGAAGGAACTTGTTGCAATCTGCAACGCGAAGGGCTTGTCAATTGAGGCGGAAGTCGGCTCAATCGGCGGCGAAGAAGACGGCGTTATCGGCGCGGGCGAATGCGCAGACCCGGACGAATGCAAGCGCATTGCAGACCTCGGCGTAACAATGCTTGCGGCGGGTATCGGCAACATTCACGGCGCGTACCCCGCAGACTGGAAAGGTTTGTCTTTCGAGACCCTCGCGGCGGTTAAAGAGAAGGTCGGCGATATGCCCCTCGTTCTCCACGGCGGAACGGGCATCCCCGACGAAATGATTAAACACGCAATCTCCCTCGGGGTTGCGAAGATAAATGTTAACACAGAGTGCCAATGGGCGTTCCAGAAGGCAACCCGCGCTTACATTGAGGCAGGGAAAGATTTAGAGGGTAAAGGTTTCGACCCCCGCAAGCTCCTTGCTCCCGGCTATGAAGCAATCAAGGCGACGGTTAAGGAAAAACTTGAGATGTTCGGCTCTGTCGGCAAAGCATAATAATTCAACGTTTACCCTGCCGCCCTTCGGGCGGCAGGGTAAACAAAAAATTTAATATCATTCCCTAACGGCGAAGCTGACGAAAGTTACCTGAGCCGAAAGCGAGTAATACACGTATACACGCGGTATAGCTGCGGTATATTATATATAGGTGTATTAACGCGTTTCGGGAACTGCCGAAGCGCGTTTCTTTTTAAGGAGGAATTTTTCATGAAAACAAAAATCTACTTTATTGCGAAAACTGCGGTTTTTATCGCGCTGCTTGTCGCGCTTCAGGCTATAACGAAGCCCGCGGGACAGATCTTAACCGGCTCTGTAGTTAACCTTATGCTTATTCTGTCGGTCGTTTTGGGCGGCTTCGCCTCGGGGCTTTCGGTTGCGGTAATTTCGCCGTTCATGGCGGCTCTGCTCGGCATTGCGCCGAACTGGGGGCTTGTTCCCTTTATCATTCTCGGGAACATCTCGATTGTTGCCGTTTGGTTTATCTTAACAAAAGTAAAACTTAAACCGCTTTTCACATATGTTATAGCAATGTTTGTCGGAGCGGCTGTGAAATTCGGCGTACTTTGGGTTTCGGTTGTTCAAATCGGCGTACCGCTTATATTAAGGCTCCCCGAAAAGCAATCGGCGATGATTTCCGCCCAATTCGACATTACACAGCTTTTCACCGCCCTTATCGGCGGCGCGGTCGCTTGTATAATTTTACCTTTACTTGTTAAAACTATAAGCAGCATGGAAAAACGCGCCGGATTTGTTAAAGATACAGGCAACATAGAAGAACACGGCGAAAATGATAAAACATCTAAGAGGTTAAATTTATGGAATCAAAACTTGCATTAATCGGAATAATCGTCACCGACTGGGACGTCACGCCCGCCCTGAACGCAATTTTACACGAATACGCCGAATACATCATCGGACGAATGGGGCTCCCCTATAAAGCCCGAAACCGCAACATCATAAGCGTCGCAATCGACGCTCCCCCCGACATCGCGAACACCCTCGCCGGAAAAATCGGGCGGCTCGAAGGCTTGACGGCTAAGATGCTTACGGCGAAGGAATGAAAATTGTACTTTTTGCACAAAAATTATTACAAAACAGTTATGGGCTTGACAATATACCTCTGTAGGTGTATAATGTATAAAGTTGTATGGTATATCAGTATACAATACCATATTTACACGAAGGGAGAGATTCACGTGAAAGAAGATAAAAAAACGTTAGAGTCTGACTCTTTACAACTCAATAACGAATTAGTTAATTTCGAAATCGCTATGAGATTAATGCCGTCACTCAATAAAATGTATTCAACGATAGATAGAATAATCGCAAATGATGTTAAGCGCATAAACAGGATAGCGGCAAGCAGCACGAAAACTGCTCGCAGACAGGCAGGTGTTTAAGATAAATACGACAGACGATATAAACAATGCGACTATCGAAGAAGAAGCATCGGCATCACCGCAAGATGACGCGCCCAATTTGATAAACGATAAACGTATCAGTCATGTAACAACGTCTATACAAGGACTTATGACAAATAGTCCCGCTTTTCTACTTGCCAGTAAAATCGAATCAGAACACATTCAACAAATTATTGAAACTGATGATAAACATAATGAACGTGAATACAAAAGGAAACGCGAAATCAGTCTTTTAACTGCTCTCATTATCGTTATAGTTCTTGCTTTTGTATTAATATTTTGTATTGCATTCAAAGACGACACCGACACAATTAAAACTGTCCTCGTTCCTCTTGTAACACTGATTTTCGGCGGTTCTGCCGGCGGTATCGGCGGCTATGGTCTCGGATATAAAAAGGGAATCAGTTCTAATGATTAAAAATACGCTTACTTTCTCGCGCATCCTTCCCGAGGGTGCGCGTTTTTTGGCATAATTCCCCCGCGACTTTCATATCCGCGTTGTCATATTAACCAAGAACAAGGTTTTTCGGGTCGAATTTTATGTTTATTAGTTACATTTTGCAAGTTTTGAAAATAAAATTGCAAAAAAGGCTTGACAAGGCTTTTTTTTTATGTTAAAATAAATTGAATGAAAATTATCATGAATATTAAAGGGGAATGACTGATGTTACAAAAAGAAGGAGCGGTGAGGATACCGTCCGGGTGCGCAATTACGGGCTTTATAAGCCGCGACGGGCGGCGCATAACCGGGGCAGACGCGATAAAATCCATCGCCGTAATGCACGACCGTTCAAACGGTCTCGGCGGCGGTTTCGCCGGATACGGGATTTACCCCGAATATAAAGAGCTTTATGCTTTCCATCTGTTTTTTGAAAACAACTCCGCGCGTGTTGAGACGGAGACGTTTCTCAACGAGCATTTCGATATAGTAAACCTCTCGCGTATCCCCACGCGTCAGGTTAAGAGCATCACGAATGAGCCGCTTATCTGGCGTTATTTCGTCAACCCGCTTCCGACGCGCCTTGCCGCGTCCCAGCTTGACGAAACCGAATTCGTTACAAAATGCGTTATAAACATCAACACAAAAATTGACGGCGCATATGTCTTCTCTTCGGGGAAGAATATGGGCGTGTTTAAGGCTGTCGGGTTCCCCGAAGACGTCGGGAAATTCTATCGCCTCGACGACTACGCGGGCTATTCATGGACAGCACACGGGCGTTATCCGACGAACACCCCGGGCTGGTGGGGCGGCGCGCATCCCTTCGCCCTCCTTGACTACACGATAGTCCACAACGGCGAAATTTCAAGCTACGACGCTAACCGCCGTTATATTGAAATGTTCGGCTATAAATGCACCCTCCTCACCGACACAGAGGTTATAACCTACATCTTCGACTTCCTGCACCGCCGCCGCAACCTTTCTCTGACAGAGATTGCGGACGTTATCGCTTCGCCGTTCTGGACGACTATAGACTCAAAACCTGCGGCAGAACGCGAGCGGCTTTATTACCTTAGAAACACTTTTGCAAGTTTGCTGATAACGGGACCGTTTTCAATTATCCTCGGTTATTCCGGCGGGCTTATGGCACTTAACGACAGGCTCAAGCTCCGTTCAATGGTTACAGCCGAAAAGGGCGATATGTTTTATATCGCGTCGGAAGAATGTGCAATCCGCGAAATCTGTCCGGACGCAACAGGCGTTCGAGCACCCCGCGGCGGCGAAGCGGTTATTGCCGAACTTAACGAGGAGGGCAGAAGAAAATGTCTGTAAACTATATCCCATCGACGTTTGCTGTCCTGCGAGATACTGATAGGTGTATTAAATGCCGCGCCTGCGAGCGTCAATGTTCAAACGAAGTGCATTACTATGACGCCGATTTCGACAAGATGTTTGTGCATGAAGAGCAATGCGTCGACTGCCAGCGTTGTGTAACAATCTGCCCGACGAAAGCCCTTGCAATTATCGAAAACCCGAACAGCTTCCGCAAGGCTTCCAACTATTCCCAACAGCTTATCCTCGAAAACTACCGTCAGGCGTCCACAGGCGCGGTGCTCCTTTCCTCAATGGGCAACCCGCAGGACTTCCCGGTTTACTGGGACAAGATGCTCATAAACGCTTCGCAGGTTACGAACCCTTCGATTGACCCGCTTCGCGAGCCGATGGAGACAAAAGTGTTCCTCGGCAAGAAGCACACCCACATCAACCGCAACCCCGACGGCACAATTGATATGACCGAACAGAGCCCGCAGCTTGAGATTAAATACCCGATTATGTTTTCGGCAATGAGTTACGGCTCAATTTCATATAACGCCCATGAGTCGCTTGCAAGAGCGGCAACCGAACTGGGTACGTTCTACAACACCGGCGAGGGCGGGCTTCATCAGGATTTTTACCAATATAAGACAAACACAATCGTACAGGTTGCGTCCGGGCGTTTCGGCGTGTCGAAGGACTACCTTGACGCGGGCGCGGCGATTGAAATTAAGATGGGACAGGGCGCAAAGCCCGGTATCGGCGGACACCTCCCGGGCAAGAAGGTTTCGGACGATGTTTCCAAGACCCGTATGATCCCGAAAGGTACCGATGCTATCTCCCCTGCTCCGCACCACGATATCTATTCAATAGAAGACCTCCGTCAGCTTATCTTCTCCCTTAAAGAGGCAACAGACTACAAAAAGCCGGTTATCGTTAAGATTGCGGCTGTGCATAATGTTGCGGCGATTGCTTCGGGTATTGCGCGCTCGGGCGCGGACATACTCGTAATCGACGGCTTTAGGGGCGGGACCGGCGCAGCACCCACGCGTATTCGCGACAACGTCGGGATTCCGATTGAGCTTGCGCTTGCGTCGGTTGACCAACGTCTTCGCGACGAGCAGATTCGCAACGAGATTTCAATCGTTGCGGCGGGTTCAATCCGTTCAAGTTCCGATGCGGTAAAAGCGTTCGCTCTCGGGGCTGATGCGGTTTATATTGCAACACCCGCGCTTCTTGCGATAGGCTGTCACCTTTGCCGCTCCTGTCATGGAGCAAAGTGCAACTGGGGCATAGCCACCCAACGCCCCGACCTTGTTAAGAGGCTCAACCCCGATGTTGCCTACAAGCGGCTTGTGAACCTTGTTCACGCTTGGGACCACGAGATAAAAGAGATGATGGGCGGAATGGGGATAAATTCCCTCGAAGCCTTAAAGGGGAACCGCCTTATGCTTCGCGGTATAGGTCTCACCGACAAAGAGTTACAAATTTTAGGCATCATGCACGCCGGGGAATAGGAGTAGGTTTATGAAAAGAGTATACGTTAACGAAAACCGCTGCCTCGGCTGTCACCTCTGCGAATACTGGTGCGCATTCGCAAACAGCGGTGAGGACAGCATTGTAAAGGCGTTTAAACTGAATAAAGACGCAATGCCCCGCATAAATGTTGAAGACTCGGGCGAGATTCACTTCGCCGTACAATGCCGCCACTGCAACGACACGCCCTGCGTTAAGGCTTGCATAACGGGTGCGCTGTCGGTTGACGCGGAGGGGCTTGTGTCTATTGATACAGAGCGTTGCGTGGGCTGTTACACCTGCGTGCTGACCTGCCCTTACGGCTGTATCGTTATTGACGAGAAGAACGGCGGGAAGACCGTTACAAAGTGCGAACTCTGCGTTAAAAACGCGGGCGGCGAGCCGTGGTGCGTTAAGGAATGTATCAACGGCGCAATCGTCTTTGAGGATAGGAGTAAGATTTTATGAACTATGTAATAATCGGCAACTCCGCCGCCGGGATAGGTTGTGTTCAGGGGATTCGCGACAAGGACAAGACGGGCAAGATAACAATAATTTCCGACGAGCCCTATTTCACCTACTCAAGACCGCTGATTTCATATTGGCTGGGGAACGCTGTTACGGACGAAAACATGAAGTACCGCGACAGGGACTTTTACGAAGTTAACAATGTTGACACAATCCTCGGCAAACGCGCCGTTAAGATTGATGCCGCCGTTAAAAAGGTTATCCTTGACGACAACTCCGAAGTCGCTTATGACAAGCTCCTTGTGGGTACAGGTTCAAAGCCGTTTGTACCGCCATCTCCGGGGCTTGACGAGACGGGTTACTTTACTTTCATGAAGTATGACGACGCGAAGGCTGTAAAACAGGCTGTTACGCCGGGGGCGAAGGTATTAATTGTCGGCGCGGGTCTAATCGGCTTAAAAGCCGCCGAAGCCCTTCACGAATACACCGAAAACATCACCGTTATTGACCTTGCCGACAGGATTCTCTCTTCAATCCTTGACGAAGAAGCGGCAACAATAATGCAAAAGCATATTGAATCTAAGGGCGTTAAATTCTTCCTTGGGACTTCCGTTAATAACTTCGTCGGAAAGACTGCTCACCTTAAAAACGGCGAGACTTGCGACTTTGACATTTTAATAATGGCGGTCGGGGTTCGCCCGAATGTTGAGCTTATTAAGGACGCGGGCGGCGAGGTTAACCGCGGTATTATTACCGATAAGAGTCAGGCTGTAAAAGGCTTAACCGATATTTACGCTGCCGGGGATTGCACCGAGTCGTTCGATACGTCGATAGGCGAAAACCGGATATTGGCGATACTGCCGAACGCCTTCTTACAGGGCGAGATTGCCGGAAAAAATATGTCCGGGCAGGACTTCATGTACGTCAACGCTATCCCGCAAAACGCAATCGGCTTCTTCGGGCTTCACATTATAACCGCGGGGTCCTACAGCGGCGACGACGCGTACGAAGTCATCGACGGGGACAGTTACAAAAAGCTTTTCATTAAGGCGGGTAAGCTTGTCGGGTTTATACTGATGGGGAAATTCGTCGCGAAGGCGGGGATTTACACTTCGCTGATAAAGGAAAAAATACCCCTTTCCGATATTGACTTTAATCTCTTAAAAGATAACCCCGGGCTTGCGGCATTTTCAAGAGGCAGACGCGACAAAAAACTTGCCGAATTCCACTAAGAGGTAGCTATGATTACAATAGATGCAAAAAACAAATACTACAAAGAGCTTAACCGCGAGATTAAAGATGCTCCCGACAACGCTGTTACGGTCGAAAACGTCTGCGGGCAGCGTTATATCGGGACGAACTCTCCGGGCAAGGATATTACCGTTATCGGCACACCTGGGAACGGCTTGGGGGCGTATCTTAACAGCGTTAACCTCGTCATTCACGGCAACGCCCAAGACGCGACTGGCGACACCATGGACTCCGGGGAAATTATCATTCACGGCTGTGTCGGGGACGCTTGCGGTTACGGTATGCGGGACGGGAAGATTTACGTTAAGGACGACGCCGGGTATCGCGCCGGAATCCACATGAAAGAGTATAACGAGAAGATTCCGAACATCATTATCGGCGGAAAAACCGGCTCTTTCTTAGGGGAATACCAAGCGGGCGGCAGGATTATTGTCCTTGGCGTCGGCTATGAGGACAAATGCCCTGTCGGGGGCTTTTGCGGAACGGGTATGCACGGCGGCGAGATTTTTATCCGCACAGAAAAGCTCCCGGTTAACCTCCCCGTACAGGTTGAAATTACAACCGCAACTCCGGAAGATATGGATAGCATTAAGGCGGTCGTTAATGAATTTTGCGAGAAGTTTGACCTAAAAGCTGCCGATATTCTCTCCTCACATTTTTACAAATTAACTCCTAACAGCTCAAACCCCTACACAGAGCTGTATGTGAATCAATAATATGAAAACATTAATTGTATCAACGAACAACGAGATTGCGGCGGTCTTCCATTCCGCACTTTTGAAAGCGGGCACAGACGACATTACCGTGTCTGAAAACAGCTCGTCAGACGGCTACGACATTGTTATATTTAACCTTCCGCTTGAAGGGCGTTTCGGGCTTGATGAGGCGGCGGCGGTTGCGAAGAAGGACGACACCTTCGTGCTCTGCGCCGTCCCTGCTAAGAATATCGAAAAGGTTATCGAGCGTGTCGGGGACAGTGGTATAATGCTTGTGACAAAGCCGTTTTCCGCTTCTGCGTTTGAACTTACGGTGCGGAATGTTGTCAAGATGGTTGACAAAACCTTGCGCGTACGGGGCAAGCTTATTGAGGCGGAGACCAAGATTGCTGACATTAAACTCATTGAGCGCGCAAAATTCGTCCTCTCGAAAACCCTGAGCCTTACCGAGGCAGAGGCGCACCGCTATATACAAAAAACCGCCATGGATACAAGGGTCAGACAGGTTGAAGTCGCACGCGGAATCCTTAAGACCTACGAAATGTAAGAGGGTTGTTATGACTTTTTCAAAAATGGAAAGTGCCGGGAACGATTATGTTTATTTCGACTGCACGGGCGGAATTCCGGCTGAAATTGCGGGAGACTTACCTGCCGCCGCGATAAAACTTTCAGACCGCCATTTCGGCGTGGGCGGGGACGGAATTGTCTTAATATGCAAGTCCGACGTTGCCGACTTTCGTATGAGAATGTTTAACAACGACGGCTCGGAAGGGAAGATGTGCGGGAACGCTTCAATCTGTATCGGGAAGTTTGTCTATGAACACGGGCTTACCGACAAGACTGAAATCACCCTCGAAACCCTTTCGGGAATTAAAATTTTAACCCTCGAGACGGAGGGCAAGAAGGTCCTTTCGACCTCCGTTAACATGGGCAAGGCAATCTTAACCGCGAAAGAAATCCCGGTTATTACCGACGAGGAAACATTTATAAATAAAAAAATCACCCTCATTAACGGTGTACGCTACACAGGCACTGCCGTTTCGATGGGGAATCCGCATTTTGTAATTTTTTCCGAAGATGAAATTTCGGAGGAAAATTTTTTGCGGGACGGAAAACTAATCGAATTCCACAAAAACTTCCCGGAGCGGGTTAACGCCGAATTTGTTACAATTAAAGACCGCTCCCATCTTAAAATGCGGGTTTGGGAACGCGGAACGGGCGAGACGCTTGCCTGCGGGACGGGTACCTGCGCAACGGTTGTCGCGGCGGTTATCGGAGGGTTCGCCGACTACGATACGGAGACCGAAGTCGAGGTTCGCGGCGGGCGGCTTCTTGTAACCTACAAAGAGGACAAAACGGTAATCCTCAAGGGTTTCGGCAGAGAAAGCTTTTGCGGAACAGCCTATATTTAATAAAGCAAAAGAGAAGCCGTGAAAAGCTTCTCTTTTAGTTGTTGTCTTAACTTTTATTGCCCTTCTTGTAAGAGTCAATCATCTTCTTGACCATCTGTCCGCCGATTGCGCCGGCTTGCTTTGAGGTTAGGTTGCCGTTGTAACCGTTCTTGAGCTGAACGCCGACTTCGGAAGCGGCTTCCATCTTAAATCTTTCGAGAGTGTCGCGCCCTTGGGCTGTCGGTTGTACGGACGGTGTCGATTTCGGCTGGGAAGAACGTGTTGTTGTAGTTTTAGTTGTAGTTGTTTTCTTCATATTAAATTAATTTTACTCCTTTTGATAGGTAGGGTTTGCTTTAGTAGTATTATCAAAAGGGGGAAAATTTATTATGTGTAAAATATGTATAAAAAACGCGGCGCAACAATCTTGCTGCCGCGTTTACTACGAATTCGTTATTACCTCTTATCCTAACTTTTTGCTTTTATGTATTCGGCAAGCTTCTTGTCTTGGGTTCTGATATGGTTTATAAGCCAATCGCCGATTTCGGAATTAACCCTTGCGACAAGTGTAATCGACGGTCCTTTTTTGTTAAGCTCCGCGCCGATTTCCGCAACATGACGCTTGAAGCCCTCGTGGATATTCCGGTGGTTTGCGTAGTCGGGGTAACTTGCCTTCTTTTGAAGCTCCTCTTCGTCTGAAAAATGCTTCGCGGTGTACTGTTCAAGGAAAGCCACCGTTTTTTCGACGTTTGCGCGCCCCTGACCGGCGTTGCAGGCGTCTAACAGCCCGTTTATCGCAGCAAACAGCTGGCGGTGTTCGGTGTCGATAAGCTTATTACCTGTTTCAAGATCGGCTGTGAAAGTATACATAATTGCCTCCTTCTATTTTATGCCCATTAACGACAGGGCAGCTTTTGCGGCTTCCTGCTCGGCTTGTTTCTTCGTTTTGCCGGTGCCTTTTGACAAAATATTGGAATTAAGCATAACTGCGGCTGTAAAAGTTCTTGCGTGGGGCGGACCGTCTTCGGCAATAATCGCGTATTCGATATGTTCCTCAGGATTTTTCTGGATAATTTCCTGAAATTTCGTCTTATAGTCGGTCTTAACGCCGATGCTGTCCATATAGACGGCGGCGGGGTCTTCCGGCAGAAAGCTTAGTATATATTCCGTCACCCTCTCCATGCCGGAATCAAGATAAATCGCCGCAATAACCGACTCGAAGACGTCCGCGATTATCGAATGTTTCCCCCTCGCGCCGAGCTTCTTTTCGCCCTGCCCGAAAAGTATCATTTCGGATAAATTTATTCGCTTCGCGAATTCGCAAAGGGTGTCTTCACAGACAAGAGCCGTTCGGAGCTTTGAAAGCTCGCCCTCCGAAAGCTTCGGGTATTTATCGAAAATCCATTTTGAAACAACGACCGAAAGAACGCTGTCGCCCAAAAACTCGAGCCTCTCATAGGAGCGTACCTTTTCTTCCGCCTCGTTAACATAGCTTGAGTGGCATAGTGCTTCGGTTGCCAAATTCTTGTCGTTGAAAACATAACCGATTGAAGTTTCAAGGTCTTTATAACTGTTTTTCATGTTGCAGCAAGTTTCTCCGTAATCTTACCGATAATGTCGCCCTCGACGCAAAGCTTCGCCTGACGGATTGCGTTATAAAACGCCGTCGCGTCGGAGCTTCCGTGCGCCTTTATAACTGGCTTTGTAACCCCCAAAAGCACCGCGCCGCCGACTTCTTTATAGTCCATCTTCTTGCGAAACGCCTTGATCTTTTTAAGGATTAGCGCGCCCGCAATAGTCCCCGCCCCGCCGGTTAACATTCCCTTTAGCGTCTTCCCGAAATACGAACCCATTCCCTCATAAAGTTTCAGGGCAATATTCCCGGTAAACCCGTCCGCAACCACAACGTCACATTCCCCGAGAGGCAGTTCCCTTGCTTCAATATTGCCGAAAAACTCAATCGGCGCACTCTGTAATAATTTGTAAGTTTCAACATCAACCGGTCTGCCCTTCGTTTCCTCCGAGCCGATGTTAAGAAGCCCGACCTTGGGCGAAAAAATCCCCCCGACAGTCTCCATATAAGCCGCGCCCATCAAAGCGAAGGTAACAAGCATCTCCGGGCGGCATTCCGTATTCGCCCCCGCGTCAAGAAGCATAAAAGACCCCTTGTCCGACGGCAGAATAGGCGCAAGCGCGGGGCGTTTTATCCCCTTAATACGCTTAGCAATAAATGTCCCCCCGACCGTCAAAGCACCGGTCGAACCCGCCGAGACGAAGGCGTCACCCTTCCCCTCCGCACAGGCGCGAAGCCCGATTGCCATGGTCGAGTCTTTGTATTCTTTTAAAAGCTTCGTCGGCTCTTCGTGAATATCAAAAACAACGTCGGTATTAAGTACGTGAAAGTCGTTAAGCGCGACGCCCGCTTCACGCGCGGTGGAGCGTATCTTTTCCTTATCGCCGGAAAGCACGATTTCAACATCAAGCTCTTTGGTTGCTCTGTAAGCTCCCTTTATAACTTCAAGCGGCGCGTTATCCCCGCCGAAAGCATCAACAACTATCTTCATAATATCCTCTCTAAGTCGGCAATCGCCCTGTCCGCCAAGGCTTGGTAACGTTCCTGCTTACCCTTTACCGGTTCATTAACAGACGGCAGTATCCCCATGTTCGCGCCCATCGGCTCGAAGTTTTTAACCGATTCGTCCGAAATATAAGCGGTCAGCGCGCCCGTCATCGTCGTTTTCGGTAAGATAAGCGGCGGCTTGTTTTTAACTTTTCTTGCAAGAGAAATCCCGGCAATAAGTCCGCTTGCCGCCGATTCCATGTAACCCTCAACGCCGGAAAGTTGTCCACTGATGTAAATGTTGTTATTAACACGGAGCGAAAAATCCGGATTTAAAAGTTTCGGGCTGTTGATAAAGCTGTTGCGGTGCATTACGCCGTATCTTGCGAACTCGGCGTTTTGTAAACCCGGGATAAGGCGGAAAACGCGTTCTTGCTCCCCGAATTTTAAGTTCGTCTGGAAGCCGACTATGTTATAGAGCCTGCCCTCGCGGGTTTCTTTCCGAAGTTGAACTAAAGCAAATGGTCTTCTTCCCGACACCGGGTCGGTAAATCCAACCGGCTTGAGCGGACCGAAGCGCGGTGCGTCAAAACCCCTTTTCGCCAAGACTTCAATCGGCATACAGCCCTCATAAACCCTGTCAATCTCATGTTTCGGGGCGGATTCGGCGGTTATAAGCGCGTTATAAAACCGCTCGTAGTCTACCTTTTCGTTAAAAGGGCAATTGATGTAATCGGGCTCACCCCGCCCGTATCTTGCGCCGAAAAACGCGGTGGTAAAGTCGATAGACTCCGCCGTTACAATCGGTGCGGCGGCATCGAAAAAATGGAGAGGCTCACCGTCAGAAAGCCGCTTTATGCTATCAGCCAAACCGCCGTCGGTTAGAGGTCCTGTTGCAATAATAACGTTGCCGTCGGGAATTTCTGTTATTTCTTCGTTTACAATCGTAATGAGCGGGTGGGAAGTTATCTTCTCCGTTACCGCGTCCGAAAACGCATTGCGGTCAACGGCAAGCGCGCCGCCTGCCGGAACAGAGTTAGCTTCCGCAATCGGAACGGTCAGACTGCCGAGGAGCTTCATCTCCGCTTTTAACAGCCCGGCGGCGGAGTTAATTCTTGATGCCTTGAAGGAATTTGAGCAGACGAGTTCGCATAGACCGTTGTAGCTATGCGCGGGGCTGAATTTAACCGGCTTTTGTTCAAAAAGTGTTACGTGAAAACCGCTTTCGGCAAGTGCCCAAGCCGCTTCAACCCCTGCGAAACCGCCGCCGATTACCGATACAACCATAACTTCCTACTATTATAAATATTTAAAGTCCGGGGGTGGGGGGTTTGGGGGGA
>JAISGY010000006.1 GCA_031262835.1 Ruminococcus sp. | reverse complement strand
TCCTTAACGTCGCCGGTTTCCTTATTCCAAAGCGTTGCCTTAACGCGAAGCGGCGCGGCGTAGGTTGCGTCGCGTTCTTTACATTCGGCTATGGTATATTTCGGAGTTTCGTCAAGCCTGTATGTGTTGAAATTTAATACGAGGTTACCGTTATAGTCCGTAATAGCGGCAACATCGCGAAATACTTCTTTTAACCCCTCCTCTAAAAACCACTTGTAGGAATTTTTTTGTACCTCGATAAGATTAGGCATATTGAGTACCTCGGGAATCTTCCCGAAACTCATCCGCTTAGTCTTTCCGAGGTTCACCGGTTTGACATTCACCATAGGCGATTTAACCTCCATAAACGGTACAGACATTGTTTTTTACAATTGTCCTGCACCCGTTCGCAATTTCAAAAAAAAGGGAAATTTATTTAAACTATTTACATTGACGCATAATGATACATTTATTAATTATACACTTACCTTTTTAACTTGTCAAGAGTATTGAGATAAAATTTGCAAATTATTCATAATTTAATATGAAAATTTCGTCTTAAGTTTATCTTGACATTTTGAAAAAGAATTGTTATAATTATAATAGTACAAGATACTAATTTACGGAGGTAAAAAATGGAACTTAAAGGAAGCAAAACAGAAGCGAATCTGCTTGCGGCGTTCGCGGGAGAGTCACAGGCTCGCAACAAATATACATACTACGCAAGCAAGGCGCGCTCTGAAGGGTTTGTTCAGATTGCCGATATATTCCAGATGACGGCTGACAACGAGAAAGAACACGCGAAGATGTGGTTTAAGGAGCTTCACGGCGGTGCTGTTCCTGCGACGGCTGCTAACCTTGCGGATGCTGCTGCGGGCGAAAATTATGAGTGGACCGAGATGTATAAAGGCTTCGCCGAAACCGCTAAGGAAGAGGGTTTCACGAAGATTGCGTTCCTCTTTGAAAAGGTTGCTGACATTGAAAAACGCCACGAAGAGCGTTATCGCAAGCTCCTTGAAAACGTTGAGGGCGGGCTTGTCTTCTCGAAGGACGGCGACGCAATTTGGGAATGCTCAAACTGCGGGCATATCCACGTCGGGAAAAAAGCACCGGAAATCTGCCCCGTTTGCGCTCATCCGCAAAGCTATTTCAGGGTTTTCTCCGAAGCACTCTAAGAGAATTTTACCATTCGCCGGCGGGTTAACTGTCGGCGAATACTATATAAAAGCACGATAAATGCGCGGAATGTCCCCCGCTGCAATAGCGGCATGGTACAAGCGGCGATATATTCCGCCCATGTCAATGGGCTTTTCCCCGATTGTTGCCCGCTGCGCGGGCGCGGCGATATATCACCCTCCTGCGCTTGTTAAAATTACGTTTGAAAAGGATAGACGTTATGATATTATCGGGAAGAGAGATAAAACGCGCAATTGCCGACGGAGAGATTGTTATCACGCCGTACGACGAAAAGAAGGTTAACCCGAACAGCGTAAACCTCACGCTTTCGGACGAATTGATGTACTACAAAGAAGAACCGCTCGACATGAAGAAGCTAAACGAGACGGTGAGCCTTAAAATCCCCGAAAGCGGCATTATTTTAGAGCCGAATAAACTATATCTCGGGCGGACGAATGAGTTTACTTCGACCGATTTTTACGTTCCGATGCTTGAAGGGCGGAGCTCAACAGGGCGGCTCGGGCTTTTTATCCATGTTACAGCCGGATTCGGCGACGTGGGCTTCAAGGGCTTTTGGACGCTTGAGATGTTTTGCATTGAGCCGATTAAGATTTACCCAAATGTCGATATTTGCCAGATTTATTACCACACAATAAAAGGCGAATACGACCTCTACAAATCCGGCAAGTACCAAAACAACACGGGAATTCAGCCTTCCTTAATGTATAAAGACTTTTTGCAGGGGTAATTTATGCCGATTCATATTAATAAAACGCGCAAAAAATACAGCAAGTATATTTGGCAGAGGAACGAAAATGTTCCGCTTGAAACTGACGTTACGACAATTACCTTGCAGTCCCCCGGGGCAACCTACGCGATGGCTGTTACCGACGACGGTTATCTTCTCCATCTGCACTGGGGGGCGAAAGTTACCGGGGATTTGTCCTACATACTCTTCGGGAAGAACCCCTATACCCTCGCCGAAAACCTTCGCGACAAGGGCACTTTCATGGACAGCGTTCCGCTTGAATTCCCCTGCCACGGCACGGGGGACTACCGCGAGCCCTGCATCATGGTTAGGGATAAAAATAACGCTTCGACAGTTGATTTGAAGTTTAAGGGTGCGCGGGTGAGCCCCGGGAAACCTAAGCTTGACGGGCTTCCGGCGACGTTTTCACGCTTTGCGGTAACTACCGCCGAGGGTTCCCCCGGCTGTTCCGCTTCCGCTTGTTCCCCTGACTGTGAAACAGTTATTATTACCCTTGAAGACGACTATTTGAAACTTCGGGCGGAGCTTATTTACACCGTTTTTAACAAGCTTGATGTTATAACCCGAAGCGTAAAGTTAACAAATTTTTCCGAAGATACTATATATATAGCAAGGGTTCTTTCGGCTTGCGTGGATTTTGACCGCTCGGATTTTGATATGCTTACGGCGAACGGTTCTTGGGCGAGGGAGCGTATCCCCTGCCGCTCTCCGCTTCACAGAGGCAAGCAGTCGATTGACTCCGTCAAGGGCGAGAGCAGTCACCAATCGAACCCCTTTTTCGCGCTTCTATCGCATAACGCAGACGAAGACACAGGCGAGGCGTACGGCTTTAACCTCTGTTACAGCGGCGACTTTTTCGCGCAGTCCGAGGTTACGCAACACAGCTGCACCCGCGCCGTTATGGGGCTTAACCCCTTCGATTTTTCGTGGAAGCTTGAGCCCGGGGAGACTTTTACCGCGCCGGAATGTGTTATGGTATATTCTTCCGAAGGCTTGGGGCAGATGTCCCGCACCTTCCACGACTTATACAGAAATAACCTTATCCGCAGCGAATGGAACAAGAAACTCCGCCCGGTTCTCATTAACAACTGGGAGGCGACGTATTTCAATTTCGACACGGATAAACTTATCGCGATTGCGCGGGAAGCGGCGAATCGCGGCATTGAAATGCTCGTTTTGGACGACGGTTGGTTCGGGCACAGGGATTCCGATAATTCCTCTCTCGGGGATTGGGTTACATATGAAAAGAAACTCCCCGGAGGGCTGTCAAAACTTGTAAGTGAGGTTAACGCGCTTGGAATGAAATTCGGGCTGTGGTTTGAGCCGGAGATGGTCTCCCCCGACAGCAACCTCTATCGCACGCACCCCGAATGGGCAATTCACATTGAGGGGCGGGAGCTTACGCAGTCACGCGGGCAGTATGTTCTTGATTTTTCTAACCCTGCCGTACGCGAAAATATTAAAGCGCAGATGAAAGCTATCCTTGATGCCGCGAATATTGAATATATCAAGTGGGACATGAACAGGCAATTAACGGAAATTGCTTCAACCTATCTGCCGGTAGAGCGGCAGCGCGAACTCCGTCACAGATACGTTTTGGGCGTATATGAGCTGATGGAATGGCTCGTTACAGCCTACCCGCATATTCTTCTCGAAAACTGCTCGGGCGGGGGTGCAAGATTCGACCCCGGTATGCTTTATTTCTCGCCGCAAATCTGGTGCAGTGACGACACAGACGCGATTGAGCGGCTCAAAATTCAATACGGCACGAGCCTATGTTACCCCGCTTCCTGTATCGGAAGTCATGTTTCGGACTGCCCCAACCATACTGTAGGCAGAATTACGCCGTTTAATACGCGCGGTAATGTTGCTATGGTCGGGACGTTCGGTTATGAGCTTGACATTACGAAGATTTCGGAGGAAGACCGCGAAAAAATCCCCGCGCAGATTGCCCAGTATAAAAAATACGCGCACATAATGCGTGACGGCGACCAGTACAGGCTTAGCCCCGGGTTCCACGGCATTTCGCCCGTGACGATGAATTACGACGCGTTCATCTTCGTTACAAAGGACAAAACCGAAGCACTCTTAACGGTTACGCAGACCCTCGCCCGCCCGAATTACCCGCCGCTTCGCCTTCGCCTTCGCGGGCTTAACCCCGAGGCTCAATATAAAACTTCCGGCGGGGAGGTTTACTCGGGTTCCGCGCTCATTCAATGTGGAATTGAAGTTCCGCTCTCCGGGGACTTCGACTCGAAACAGGTTTATTTTAGCAAACTGTAAAATCTCTCATTCATCTTGACAAACCCTCTTGCATATGTTACAATAGTCTTACAAATTGGCTTTCTTTTGAAAGGAGTAGATTTTGAATAGATTTTTAAAAACTTTTTCCTCAATATTGCTGGCAACGGCATTGCTTTTCATCGCACTTCCGAAAAACTTTTCGCTTGAAGTAGACGCCGCAGATGCGGCGCGGCAGATTATCATTCAAAGTCTTACAGGAGAGGTATACGGGCGCGCCGATAACGGCGGTACTATTGCTGCAGCCGTTCCGACCGCCGGAACATATCAGATTAAAACTTCCGACGACAAGGACATAAAGGTTCGCATTGGCAGCGGCTCTTGGCAGGACCGCGACAAGCCGAGCAGATACGAAGGCGAACAGGTTGCAATAACCGGGGCAACTACCGTTACCGTTCAGCTATACGGCTCTTCCGCTGTTGTCGCGACGTTCAATATAACTATCGGCGGAAGTTCTCAACCCGACAGCCCCAACACCGACAATCCGGGTACAGATAATCCCAACCCGCAAGCTCCCGACTCAAATGCTCCCGGGGTAATATTTGCGAATGTAGGCGGTGCGGACATCGGGCGGGTTGCCTATAACGGGACTACGAATATTTCCGTACCTTCCGCGGGTACTTACCAACTCAAAACTACCGACAACAAGGACATAAAGGTTCGCATCGGCAGCGGCTCTTGGCAGGACCGCGACAAGCCGAGCAGATACCAAGGCGAGCAGGTTACAATAACCGGGGCAACGACCGTTACCGTTCAGCTTTACGGCTCTTCCGCTGTTGTTGCGACATTTAACATAACGGTCAGCGGCTCTTCGCAGCCCGATAACCCCGACACACCCACTCCGACAGTTACCGAGATTATCTTCGCTAATATCGGCGGTACCGAAATCGGACGGGTTGCCAATAACGGAACAAAAAATATTACCGTTTCTTCCGCAGGAACTTACCAAATCAAAACTACCGACAACAAAGACATAAAGGTTCGTATCGGCAGCGGCTCATGGCAAGACCGCGACAAGCCGAGCAGATTCGAAGGCGAACAAGTGGCGATAACCGGGGCAACGACCGTTACCGTTCAGCTTTACGGTTCATCCGCTGTTGTTGCGACGTTCAATATTACCATCGGCGGCGGAAACACGCCTGAACCCGAGCCCGACCCCGTAATTCCCACCCCCTCTTTACCCGTAGTCACCGTAACATACGCCGAAGTGTCGGGTGCTATTGTCGGGAACACCGTAAACGGCACTGCTAACTTTACCATCTATAATCCGGGCGAATACTGGATTTTGGTTGACGATAACCGCGATATAAGAGTACGCGTGGACAACGGCTCATGGGCAGACAGAGACTACCGCAACACCGCTAATGGTATAGTCGGCGAACTCCTTAACATAACCCGCTCATGCACAATCTATGTTGCCCCCCTAAATTCCGCCACGCCTATCGCTACCATCACCATCACCCTCGTCGACCCCTCAAACCTCGCAGTTGACAGAGCCTTCCAACAAGAAATCTTAACTCTCGTCAACGAACTCCGCGCAAGCTTAGGCTTAAACCCCCTCCGCGCCAGAGATGAAGTTACCCGCGCTGCCGACATCCGCGCCGAGGAAATCTCCCGCGTCTACTACCCCGCTCACTCTCGTCCCGACGGCAGAAGCTGCTTCACCGTCTTTTCTGACATCAACTTCACTCAATACCGTACCGCCGGCGAAAATATCGCTGCCGGGCAAATCTCCCCTCAAGCAGTTTTCAACGCATGGAAAAATTCCCCCGGGCACTACACCAACATGGTTAACCCAAATTTCCAATACCTCGGTGTAGGTTACCAATATCTCCCCAACGACACCCTAAAACACTACTGGTCCCAACTCTTCACCGGTTAGGGGTGGGGGTACGCTGGGGGGAGAGGAGCGGTAACTGTATTTGCCCTTGGCAAATACGCCCCTCTCCCCCCAGACCCCCCTCTCCCGGACTTTAAAGGTTATTCTTGTTTGAACGCACAGTAAACAGAAATCCGTTTGCGAACACTATTTCAAATGGTTACACAAACTAAAAGCCCGCACAGAGCTGTCATGAAATGGCTATTCTGTGTGGGCTTCGTTTTGCGAAAACTATATCAATTGTTACACAAGCTAAAGCCCGCACAGAGCTGCCAAAGAAGTGGCTGTTCTGTGCGGGCTTCGTTTTACTGTGCGATATAACAAGTATAAAACTCAGTCTTTCGGGGTGGGGGTTTGGG
>JAISGY010000055.1 GCA_031262835.1 Ruminococcus sp. | reverse complement strand
TTTTTGAAGCACTTTCATATTATACACGCATTTTTGCATATACTCTACAAAACACCCCAAAAGAATTTCAAGGGTTTGTTCTTTGGTTTCGTTTTTTATTCGGTTTTCAAGATTCTTGCCTTGCCTAAAGACAAGGTGCTTTGCTATTATACCATTTCCCGATTACGCTGTCAAGGTTTTTTTCAAATTTAATTGTAAATTTTTTATGAACATATTTCCTTAACGCTTCGTGAGACAGCTTTAATATCTTACCACATTAAGCTGTCCCTGTCAAGCGTTTTTTTAAATTTTGTCGATTTGACGGTTATTTTATGTTTTTGAAGCAACTCATTTGTCTATAACAGCAACGATTATCGTTATTGCGCCCTCGATTTTGATAAATCTTGGATTTTCAAAGCCCAAACTTTTGATAAACTTCTTGTATTCGTCATAATCTAATTCAAGTTTCGGCGAAAACCCCACTATTTTATATAGCCCAATGAGGAATTTGCTTTTACCGGAGAGATCTTTTGTAAGTGCAAGGGGCAGAATGAGCCTGTGGGAGGCGATTCTGTAAAGTTCATCAGCCGCCTTTTGCGGGTCGTCTAAAAGATGGAGCACCTGCGCGGCAATTACAGTGTCAAACGCACCATCCGGTTCACCCGTTTCATAAATGCTCCGTTTTGACAGCGTTACGTTATATATACGCTGTTTTCGGATTTTTCGTGCAGCGATTTTCAACATATTTTCGGAAAGGTCAATACAGGTTACGTGCCGCGCCTTCCTTGACACGGCAATCCCTATCTCAGCAGTCCCGCAAGCCGCTTCAAACACTTTGCTCCCGGCGGGAGTCAGGTCTGTTGCTGCTTTTACCATTTTGCGGTAAGAATCCCCGTTTCTGCGTTCAAAGAAATCGTAAAACGGTGCGCAAAAATCCCAAAAAGTCTTCATGTTTTTACCCTCTCCCCGCCCGCATTGAATTAAGAACCGCGATAACCGAGACGCCGACGTCCGCGAAAACTGCGGCTTCGATTCCCGTTACGCCGAGTGCTGAGAGCGTCAGCACCGCGAATTTTACGGCAAGCGCAAAGATGATGTTCTGTATCGCTATGTCGTGGGTGCGGCGGGAAATCTTTATTGCCGTTAAGACTTTTTCCGGGTCGTCGTCGGCAATAACCGCGTCCGCAACCTCAACCGCCGCTGCCTGACCGAGCGCGCCCATCGCGAACCCGCAATCCGACATCGCAAGCACCGGCGCGTCGTTTATCCCGTCACCGGCAAAAATCACGTTGCCGGAAGCGGATTTTTTTATTTCTTCAAACGCCGTAACTTTATCGACAGGAAGCAGATCGGCGCGAACATCCGCAATCTTAAGCTGTTCCGCTGTTTTTTCAGCGTTCTCAGCACGGTCGCCCGACAGCATATGGGACTTAACTCCCATTTCGTGAAGCATTTTAATAGTATACGCCGAATGTACGCGAACGGTATCCGATACAAGGATATTCCCGATGACCGTCCCGTCAAGAAGAACGTCAATCCCCTCCGTCGATTTTTTAACGGAAACCTCGCCTTCGGGCAGTGAAGCCGCAACTCCGACGCCTGCAATTTCGCGGATTTCGATATTCTCGGGAAGTTTCCCGCTGTAGGCATTTACGATAGCTTTCGCGATGGGGTGGTTCGAGCCGGACTCAACCGCCGCCGCAAGCTCCAAGACTCTTTCTTTTGAATAGCCCGACTGCGGCGTTATCTTGGTGATAGAAAATTCTCCGGTCGTGAGTGTTCCCGTCTTGTCGAAAACTGCATCGGAAACGTTCGAGAGCGTGTCAATAACTGCTCCGCCCTTGATTAGCACACCCCTCTTTGAAGCCGCGCCGATTCCGGAAAAATACGCAAGAGGCACCGACAGCACCAACGCACAAGGGCAACTCACAACCAAGAACGACAACGCACGGTTAACAAAGCTAAAATCTAAACTGCGCGTATATATCATCGGCGCGACAGCAAGCAATACAGCGAGTATAACCACAATCGGTGTATACACTTTGGAGAACTTGGTTATAAAGAGCTCGGATTTGGACTTCTTAGCCGCCGATTCCTCGGTGAGGCGGGCGATTACAGCCGCCGCCGATTCGCTCTCGGGTTTAGTTACTTCTATACTTACAGTTGAATTTACATTGATATATCCAGAGAGTACGCCCTCCCCTGTCTTAACCTCACGGGGGACACTTTCGCCCGTTAACGCAGCGGTGTTGAAGGAAAACACGCCATCCGAGACGATTACGCCGTCGAGCGCGATTTTTTCGCCCGGCTTGACGATAATTGTTTCGCCGACTGAAACGTCACGCGGGCGGACGGTTATTTTTTCTCCGTTCCTTAACACTTTTACCGTGTCCGGGAGCATTGCCGCAAGCGACTTCACCGATTTTCGCGCTTTTCCGACGGCGAAATCCTGAAAGAGTTCGCCGAGCTGATAGAGGAACATTACCAAGAACGCTTCGAAGTATTCGCCTATGGCAAAGGCTCCGATGGTTGCGATGCTCATTAAGAACGCCTCGTCAAACACAAAGCCTTTCACTATCCCCTTTACGGCGCGGATTAAGATGTCGTATCCGATTACCGCGTATGCGAGCAGGAACCCGATTAGCGAGATAAGCACTGAATCTTCGCGGATTATAATTGTAATAAGAGCGATTGAAAGGCTGATACTTAATCTTGAAATTATTATGGTTTCTTCGCTGTTATGGGCGTGTTCGTGTTCGTGGCTATGTTCGTGTTTTTCACGCTTCGCGCATTCCGCGCAGTTTCCGCAAGAACAAATTGTCTCATTATTTTCCATATCAATTACTCCATTATGTGTTCTGAAATTTGGCTGAAAATGGTTTTTACGTGCTCGTCTGCGATCGAATAGATTAGATTCTTGCCGTCCCGCTTGAATTTTACGAGCCTCGCCTGCTTTAACATTCTAAGCTGATGGGATATTGCCGATTGGTTCATCGAAAGCACCTTCGCAATATCCCCCACCGTCAATTCCGACAGTTGAAGCACGCACAGAATCCTCACTCTTGTCGAGTCGGAAAACACCTTGAAAAGCTCCGCCATGTTATAGATAACCTCTTCGTCCGGCATCTGTTCCAAGAGTTTTTCCGTATTAACTTCGTTCTCCATTGTTTCCTCCGTTCATATGCTTTAGTGTTCATATGTATTATACGTCATATGTAGGCGAATAGATAGATACTTTTTGTTAATTTTTTATTAATTTATTATTAAAGCCACAAAATTTAAATTTGCTGTTGACATTGTGATAAATATATAGTACAATAGAAATAGGCTATAAATTTCACTTTGAAAACTACATAAATTAATGGTGGATTGTAAAAATTGGTTATCGATTTTCATGTTCATGCGTTCGCCGACAAGATTGCAGAGAGGGCAATCGGCGAGCTTAGGAAGAACCTCCGCGAAGGCGGACTTGACGACGCAGCCTACAGCGACGGTACTTATTCCGACACAGAGGCGTATTTTTGCAGAGCTGGCAGCGGGGATGGCAGCGGGGCGGGCAACAGGGAAAACTACTGCGCCGTATTCATGCCGATTGCAACAAAGCCCTCTCAGATGACAATCTGCAACAATATCGCGGCGGGCAAGAACAACTACAGTGTAGGTGGCTCAAAGTTTTGGAGCTTTGGCAGTGTCTTCCCGAAGACTTCTAACCCCGAAGAGCTTGACGCAGTTCTCGCGGAGCTTTCGCGGATTAAATCCCTCGGTCTTTACGGCATTAAGCTTCACCCCGACTATCAGCTCTTTTACCCCGACGATGAAAATGTCTTCCCTGTCTATGAAAAATGCGCCGAACTTGGCTTGCCGATAATGTTCCACGCCGGTTTTGACCCGATTTCTCCGAAGCTTACTCACGCGACGCCCGACAGGCTCCTCCGCGTTATCGAATGTTTCCCGAATCTTGTCGCTATATTCGCCCACATGGGCGGCGAAGACCACTGGGACGAGGTTTACGACCTTCTTTGCGGTAAAAATTGTTTTATCGACACTTCGTACTGCGCCGAAAACATGGATTCCGCACTGATGGAAAAAATGATTAAGAAGCACGGCTCTGAGCGGGTTCTGTTCGGTTCCGATTTCCCTTGGAAGACTCCGGAGATTATTGTTACAAAACTGTTAACGCTCGGTTTAACCGAAGACGATATATCAAACATATTGTACAAAAACGCATTAAAATTAATAAATCAAGGTACCTGATTTCGTACATATTATACGAACAATTTGTATAAAATTACACAAAAAAGGTTACCGATTTGTTAATATTGCTTATTGCTCTTTTTACCTTTATATGATATAATTGTATTAGAGCTACA
>JAISGY010000032.1 GCA_031262835.1 Ruminococcus sp. | reverse complement strand
AATGGAGAGCAGATGAAGAAATTCGATTTTTCAAAGTTCACCGGGAAGGGTCTCGCAATCGCTGTGTTTGTGTGCCTTCTTGCAGTCGGCGGCGCGGGGATTTATTCCTACTCGAAGGTGCAGGATAGCCTCGACAACGCGCTTATGTCCTCCGACGATAATTCCTATCCCGTCGAAAACCCTGTTGCACAAATCACCGTGACAACCGCACCCGTAACAAAAATAAGTTCAAGCCCCGAAGATGAAATACCTATCCTCGTCGATAACCCCGGCGTCTCAGAAACAGCCCCGGCAACAGACGTTAACGCAACTATACAAGAGGTCCTCCCAACCGATGCCGCTTGTATCCGCCCCGTCTCCGGCGAAATTATCAACGGCTTCTCAAACGGCGAGCTCGTTAAGTCAAAAACCCTCAACGTCTGGAAAACTCATGACGGTATCGACATAATCGCGGCGAACGGCGAAAATGTCAAGTCAATGACCGCCGGCGTTATCTCCGAAATCTATATCGACCAGCTAATGGGCGTTACCGTCGTTATCGACCACGGCAACGGACTCTTCGGTTACTACTCCAACCTCGCGACAGATGTTCCCCTATCCGAGGGTGACACAGTCTCCGCCGGTTCAGTTATCGGCATAGTAGGCGGAACCGCAGACGCCGAAATCTCCGAAGACCCCCACCTCCACTTCGCCCTTAAGAAAAATAACGCATGGATAGACCCGGCGGCACTTCTTTCCGATTCGGGTTCGTAAAATGACTGACTGTCGGGATTGTGGATTATTTCACAATCCCGATTTTATTATTAATTTTCTTAATTACGTCACAAACACTTCACAAATAAATGTTAAAATGTAGATACATAAATCTGCGGGAGAGTATATTTTGCTCCCCCCGCCGGAGGCGGGGGAAGCAAAACAAAATTAATACATTTCATTGCTGTTGTGCGGACGCGGCGGAATGGAGATTAAAATGGCTAAAAAAATACTTATTGTTGATGATGAAGAAAAGATACGCGGTGTTATAAAGGAATACGCCGAGTTTGAGGGATACGAAACCTTTGAGGCGGCGGATGGAATGGAAGCGGTTGAAATGTGCCGCAAAAACGACTATGACATCATCGTCATGGACGTTATGATGCCGAAGCTTGACGGTTTTTCGGCGGCGAAGGAAATCCGTAAACTGAAAAATATACCCGTTATAATGCTGTCGGCGCGTTCGGAGGAATACGACAAGCTTTTCGGTTTTGAAATCGGCGCGGACGATTACGTCGCGAAGCCCTTTTCGCCGAAAGAACTCCTTGCAAGGATAAAGGCAATATTGGCGCGTTCGGGAGCAAGGGAAGAACAACCCGACGCACTTAAATTCGACGGCTTAACCGTGAACGTTGCCGGGCGCGAAGTGCTTGTGGACGGGGCACCTGCTTCGCTTACGCCGAAAGAATATGACCTGCTCTTTTACCTTGTTAAAAACCGGGGGCTCGCGCTCTCCCGCGAGAAGCTTTTGGAAGAGGTTTGGGGTTACGATTTCTTCGGCGACGACAGGACGGTTGACACACACATTAAAATGCTTAGAACTTCAATCGGAAAATACCGCTCGTTTATCGTTACACTTCGCGGAATGGGCTATAAATTCGACCCTGCTCAAAAAATCGAAGGATAGCTATGAAACCCGAAAAGAAAAACGCCCGCATCGGGCTCAGAAGCCCTAACCTGCGGCGGACGATTTGGATATACTTCGCGATATTTATCGCAAGTGTTCTTGTTATGATGTGGATGCTCTTTGTAGCCTCACTCGGAGTGAACTACAAGGCGATGAAAGCCGCACAGTTTAACGGGGCGGCGGAGCAGATACGAAAAGGTCTCTCGGAGGGTATGTTAACTTCACAGACCCTCGACGAACTCGCCTACAACTCCGATATGTGCGTCCTTATCCAGAACCGTTACGGCGACATGGTTTATACCTTCGACATGATGGCGGGGAAGTGCCTTATCCACAACACGAACACCTTCGCCCTCCTCGGTTACAGGCAAAATGCGATTGATTCTCCCAACAAGGTTTACTATGCGGAGATACCTAACCGCCGGTTTAACGTCACGACAATGCTCTACGTTACAACTATCGGCAACCCCGATGACCCCGAGGGCTTCTTATTCCTCAACACCTCTCTTGAACCTCTCGAATCTTCGGAGCGGATAATTAAGACGCAGGTACTTTTAATCGGTATTCTGCTGCTTATTCTGGGGATAGGCATTTCCTATATTTTAGCAACGTTAATTGAAGCACCGATTAAGCGGATTATTAAGTCTGCCGAAATTTTGGGGAAGGGCGACTACAACGTTAAGTTCGACGGTAAGGGGTACGCCGAGACGGAAATTTTAGCCGAAACCCTCGAATACACCGCCGGGGAGATTGCAAAGGTTGACACTTTAAAGCGCGACCTTATCGCGAACGTCTCCCACGACCTTCGCACCCCCCTCACAATGATTAAGGCGTACGCGGAGATGGTGCGCGACCTTTCGGGGGACAACCCGAAAAAGCGGAATGAGCATATTAATGTCATAATCGAAGAAAGCGACAGGCTATCCGGACTTGTTAACGACCTACTCGACCTCTCGAAACTTGAAAGCGGCGCATCTGAACTTAAGCTTAAGGAATTCGACCTTTGCGAACACATCGTCAACATCATGGGGCGGTACAAGCTTCTTGCGGAGAATAACGGTTACAAATTTTATGTATCACTCCCGCGAAAGTTTGTCATAAAGGCAGACATAATCAAGATTGACCAAGTCCTCTACAACCTCATCAACAACGCCGTAAACTACACCGGCGAGGGGAAGGAAGTCTACATCTGCCTTATTCCGAACGGCAGCACGGCGCGTCTTGAGATAACCGACACCGGACGCGGAATCAAGGAGGAAGACATGAAAACCATCTTCGACCGCTATTATCGGACTGAAAAGGCGAAGCGGGAGGTTATCGGTTCGGGGCTCGGGCTTTCAATCGTAAAGGAAGTAATGAAGCTTCACGGTTATGACTATGGGGTTATGAGCGAAGTGGGCGTCGGGAGTACATTTTGGATTGAGGTTAAATGTTCTCCCCCGCATGATTGATAATCGCCTTTTTGTCGGCGATATATTCGTTAACAATTGCGTAGAGGACGGCGGTTAGAGGGACGGCGAGGAGCGCGCCGAGTACGCCGCCCACGCCTGCGCCGAGAAGGATTGAGGTAAAGACGAGGATGGCGGGGAGACCGAGGGTGTTTCCTACAACTCTGGGGTAGATAAAATTGTTTTCAATCTGCTGCAAGATTATTATGAAGACCAAGAACCAGACGGCTTCCATCGGCTCTACAAGGAGCAGCAAAAACGCCGAAGGGATAGTCCCGATTAACGCGCCTGCGATAGGGATAAGGGCGGTCAAGAGGATAATTGTACTGATTAAGAGCGGGTAATCGAAACCGAGCAGAACCATTCCTACATAACATAAACTCCCGAGAATTACTGCTTCGGCAAGCTGTCCGTTGACGAATTTTGTGAAGGTTGAAAAGATTAGGCGATAGTATTTTGATATAGTTTCAAAGCGACGCGGCGGAATTGTTACGCGCAAGAATTCGGAGATGCCGCGCTTCATGTTTTCCTTTTCGACAAGGATATAGATTGAGACAATTATCCCGATAAAGACGTTAAGGAGCCCGCCGATAATGCCGGTTGTTCGCTCCAAGGTGCGGCGGAGCCAGTCGGGGGTAATCGCGGTAAAGTTATCGAGAAGGGTCCCGAGGCGGGTTATTATCCCGAGGTTATCTTTTAGACGAAGCTTGTTATAGAAAATAAGGAAATTTTCGTAATACTGCCCGAAGTTGCTTATAAGGCTTGAGATGCTCTTAATGAGGTTCGGAATTATGACGCTGAAAATCCCGACCAAGACGAGTATTAAGACGGCGTAGACAATTACAACCGAAATAATATTAACAGCCTTTTCGGAAAATTTTTTCCGTCTTTTTTTTGTTAAGACTGCGCGGAGTTTACAGAGCGGACTGTTTAGTACAAATGCAATAACCATTCCGACAACAATCGGTGCAAGGACCGAGCCGATCTTATGGAAAACAAACATTATCACGGAGGTTTTAAAAAACAATGCCGCAATAAATATAACAGCCGCCGCCGATAAAATTATATAAAGCACATATTTTTTATTCATAGATAACCTCTCATTGCATATTATGCTCACACCCTTTATAAATAAAACCATTATTTTACCGATAATATACTTGATTTACGGCAAAAATTATGTTACAATATAAGGAGACGGAAAAAATTCGCGGAGATTATAGTGATGTTAGCGTCAATCGCGCTGTTAAAAGCCCTTGAAAAGGAGGGCGTAAAGGACATATTCGGCTATCCCGGTGCAGCGATAAATCCGTTTTTTGCCGCTCTTGCGGAGTCGGATATACGTTTCACCCTTGTTCGTGCGGAAATCTCGGCGGGTTTTGCCGCAAATGGTTACGCACGGGTTTCGGGTAAAGTCGGGGTAATAAGCACAAACCCTGTAGGGGTTTGTGCGGTAACGAGCGGGGCTGGGGCGTTGGGGCTTCTTCCTGCGATCGCCTGTGCTTATGCCGACAGCATCCCGATTGTAGCGATAACAGGACAGGTTAAGACAGCGGAAGTCGGCTCGGACGCGTTCCAAGAGGCTGACATAACCGGTGCTGCCGAACCTTTCGTTAAATATTCATACCTTATAAAAAACCCGAACGACATTCCGCGTATAATTCGGGAGGCATTTTATCTTGCTTCGGCAGGGAGACAGGGTCCTGTCTTAATTGACATTCCCGTTGATGTACAAGAAGCGGAATGTGCCCCTGATTTTCCCGAAACTATAAGCCTTCGTTCCTATAACCCTACGCGTGAAGGCAACGTTTTCCAGATTAAGAAAGCCGCCGATGTTTTATCAGCCTCAAAACGCCCGCTGATTGTTGCGGGGGGCGGTATTCATTCGTCGAACGCGGTGTCATCTTTGCGGAACTTCACTGCTTCGCATAATATCCCCGTTGTAACCACGATGATGGGGCTCGGGAGCGTTTCCGACAGCCTCGGTATGATCGGTATCCACGGCGATCCGACTGCGAATAAAGCTCTTCTTGACTCCGACGCCCTTATCTTTATCGGCGCAAGGGCGGGCGAACGCTCTATCCCCGACCCTTCTGTACTTCGCGGAAAAGAGATAATTCATGTTGACATTGACCCGGCTGAACTCGGGAAGAACATTATCCCAAGGGTCCCGATTGTTTCGGATTGCGGCGACTTTTTAGAAAAAATCTCGGGGAAGCTTCCCGATAAGCTTTTTGATACCCCTTGGGCATCGCCTGTTAAGACCGCGCCCGAAACGCCGCTTGACCGTTATTTTAACACGCTGTCGGAACTTACCCCGCCCGATACGGTAATTGCCTCTGATGTCGGGAACAACCAGATTAAAGCTTCAAAAATACGTCTTGCAGACGGAAGATTCTTAACCAGCGGCGGAATGGGTTCGATGGGTTACGCACTCGGCGCTTCAATCGGCGCAATGACCGCCTGCCGCGGTCGGAATATTGTCTGTATAGCGGGTGACGGCGGCTTTCAGATGAGTTTTGCGGAACTTGCAACGATTAAAACATATTCGCTCCCCGCAAAAATTATCGTTGTAAACGATTCCTCTCTCGGCATGGTTAAGGACGCGGCGGTCAGTATGGGGATACCGACACTCGGTTTCGCAACCGACCTCTCCCCCGGCAACCCCGATTTTACCGCTCTTGCGAAGAGTTACGGGATAAAAGCGGAGACGGTTACAGATTTTAACACCGATTCGCTTAAAAGAATGTTACAAAGTAATTCTGCCTATTTAATTAATTTGGTAATATAGATGAAACGAATTTACTCGGTGCTTGTTGAAAACAGATCCGGCGTACTGTCAAGGATAGCAGGACTTTTTTCAAGGCGCGGTTTTAATATCGAAAGCCTTGCGGTTGGGGTAACGGAGACGAGCGACCTCTCGCGCATGACTATAGTAACAGACGCCGACGAGCGCACCTTCGAGCAGATTAGAAAACAACTCTCGAAGATGATTGATACGGTAAGGGTAAAAGCACTCTCCCCCGACGAATCTGTATCAAGAGAGCTTGTGCTGATGAAGCTGCGCGGGAAGAATGAAAGTATTGCGGCGGTTTGTGAAAAGACGGGCGCAAAGATTATTGAAGAGACCGACGACACCGTTACAGTTGAGATTACCGCTTCCGACGTCAGCGAGATATTAACAGCCTTTGATGAATTTGAGATAGTTGAAACGGTGAGAACCGGTGTTATATCGCTTCAAAAAGGAAATTCGTCGATTATATGATTTTATCTATAAAATCTAAACACAGGTAATTTATGGATGATTTAATTTACAACATAAGATCGTATGTAAGCAGCGTCTTCCCGATAACGATAATTGATATTATCGACATCGGTGTTCTTGCTTTCCTCATTTATTGGGGGATAAAATTCGTCCGCGAGACGAGGGCGGGCGGGCTTATCCGCGGTATCGTTATCTTGGCGGCGGCTTATATAATTGCGTCGTTTTTCGACATGAAGGCGATAACATTTATAATGAACAACCTCTTCAACGCCGGAATTTTCGCCGTACTTATCCTCTTCCAACCCGAGCTTCGCCGCACCCTCGAAAAGATGGGACACTCGAAGCTCTCGAAGATTGCCGTCTTCCAAAACCTCTCCGAAAAAGAGGACAACACCGGCGTTTGGGCGAACGCAATTGAGGCTGTCGTCGACGCCTGCGAGGACCTTTCCGCGACGACAACGGGTGCTCTCATCGTCTTTGAACAGGAAAGCAAGTTGGGGGAACAGATTGCCACAGGGACTGTTATAAACGCCGCGCCCTCCAAGCAGCTCTTGTCGAGCATCTTCTTCCCGAACACCCCTCTTCACGACGGGGCAGTTATAATGCGGGACGGAATGGTTCTTGCGGCGGGTTGCTTTTTACCGATGCCGCAAAAGGAAGAGAGTATTAACAAATCCCTCGGTTCAAGACATCGTGCGGCGATCGGTATGAGTGAAAATTCCGACGCAATAATAATCGTTGTTTCGGAAGAAACAGGGACAATCTCCGTTGCCGAAAACGGCGAATTAAAGCGCGGCTTTACCCGCGACAGCCTTAAAAAACACCTTCGCGGTACGTTAATCCCCGAGCGTATGAATGTTAAACCGGCAAAAAAAGCTAAAGGGGGACAGACATAATGAAAAACTTCTCCGAAACCCTCGTAAGAAGACTCCGATTTCGTTTTACAAAACTGATGGAGCAGGACGCCTTCATCATAATTATGTCAATCCTCACCGCAATCCTGATATGGTTTACAATATCGGTTATCGAATACCCCAACATCAGGCGGCAGATTACAGGCGTGCCTATAGTTATAGACATGGTAGGGACATACGCCGATGAACATAACATCATGGTGTCGAGTGCTTCCGAACACACGGTAACTGTCGAGATTGAGGGCGCAAGAGGCGAAATAGGCGACATTCGCGCCGACAACCTTACCGCAGTGGTCAGCGCGGAAAGCGTTCTTTCCGCGAAGGATTATGTTCTCCCGATTACCATACGAAGCAGCAACGACCGTGTCTTTTCGGTTGTTTCGATAAATCCCCCGACGATTACCGCTAATTTTGTAGAGATTATAACAAAGGAAGTTCCGATAACCGCAGATACAGACGGGGTTACACTTGCGGATGGGTATATGATTGACAATGTTGTTGTTTCGCCCGCAGTTGTCGCCGTAACCGGTTCTAAGGATATTGTTGACAGAATTACCGATATTTCGCTTAACATTCCGAAGCCGGGCGCAACCTCTTCAAGCTTTGAGCTTGCAGTCGGGAGCTCCGATATGGTTATCTATAACGGCAATGTCCAGATACAGAATGTCGCCTCCGAGCTTACCTTCGACCGTACGGATTTTATCGTTAAAGTCCCTGTCTACAGAAAGCAGACGGTTGACCTTGATGTTACAATAACCAACGCGCCGGAAACTTTTTCTGTCGACGACTTCAAGAATACGCTTCTCTTTTCAAACACTTCAATGGAGATTGCCGCGCTCGACCGCGCAGACGCCTTGACAAGCCTCAATATCGGCACAATCGACATAAGACAGGTTAACTTTGAAAGCGGAAACGACATGACTTTTGAGTTTTCCGCCGAAAATTTCCTTCCCGAGGGTTACGAAAACCTAAGCGAAATCGGGAGCGTAACCGTGACCGTACCCTTTAACGGAATGAGCAAGAAGATGTTAATGATTCCGAGCAACTACCTCCAGCCCATCAACCGCCCCGCCGGGTTCGATTTTGAGATAATAACCTCCGGCATACAGCCGCTCTTTATCGGTCCGGCTGACCAGATAAGCGCGCTGACGAGGGAGGACATAATCGCGGTTGTCGACCTTAACTCGACCCCGATTACCTCTGCGGGCGACCTTAAATTAACGGTGCAGTTCTCCGTTCCCGATTACCCCGACATATGGGTTGCGGCGAATGCGGGGGTCCTTTCCCAACGTGTAACGGTTACTGTTTCAAGAACGGAGTAAACTGTTATAGCTGTAATAATTGACGGTGTTTCGGTGCCTTGGAACACCTCCGATGAGGATATAATTAAAGACTGCCTTAAAAAAAGCGGCTTAACTCACGCTGATGTTTTTAGCGCAAGCATTTATAAAGCCGCTGTTGACGCAAGGAAGCAGCAGAGCATCAAGAAGGTCTGTTCGGTGCTTATTGACGCGGGTGAGGTTGTTGAACAGGGGCTTTTAAACCGCGGCGCAAAAAGGGTTGCCGGGGCAGTGACCCTGAGCGTAGGTGGTTGCCGGAAAGACGAAAAGGTCGTAATTGTCGGGTTCGGTCCGGCGGGAATGTTTTCGGGGCTTCTCCTTGCCGAAAACGGCTTCAAGCCGCTTATAATCGAGCGGGGGGAAGCTGTCGAAAACCGTGCGGAGGCGATAAAACGCTTCTTTAGCGGCGGTGAGCTTAACGAAAACTCAAACGTACAATTCGGCGAGGGCGGTGCGGGGACTTTTTCGGACGGGAAACTCACTACTCGAATCGGTGACAGCAGAGTTCGGTTTATCCTTGAAACCTTTGTTAAATACGGCGCGCCGGAAGAAATCTTACGCCAAGCGAAGCCCCATATCGGGACCGACAATCTTCAAAAAATCGTCAGGCGAATTCGCGAGCGGATTTGTGAGCTCGGCGGTGAGGTTAGGTTCAATACACGGCTCGTGGATATTAATATCCGCGGCGGGAGAGTGGTTTCGATTAAGACCGACGATACCGAGATAGAATGTGACAAGCTGATTTTAGCAATCGGACACAGCGCGCATGACACCGTTAAGATGCTTCTGTCAAAAAGGGTTAATATTACCTCAAAGCCTTTCTCTGTCGGCGTTCGGATCGAACATAAGCAGGATGATATTGACGCTTCGCTTTATGGTGAAAAGCGGCATAAATATAGAAATCTTCCCGTGGGCGAGTATCAGCTTTCCAAGCGATTCCCGGACGGAAGGGCGGTTTACACCTTCTGTATGTGCCCGGGGGGGAAGGTTGTTGCGTCCTCGTCGGAGCGTGAAACGATTGTCACAAACGGCATGAGCCTTTACGCCCGAGACGGTGAGAACGCCAACTCTGCGCTCTGTGTCTCCGTCTCAGCCGAGGACTTCGGGGGAGGACCTCTTGACGGCATGGAGTTTGCGCGAAAGATTGAGCGGGCGGCGTTTAATGTAGATTATTGTGCCCCGGCTTGCAGTACCCGTGGTTTCCTTTCGGACAAGCCCTCACTTGCAGACATTAACGTAACCCCTTCCTACAAACCGGGCGTAAGGGAAGCTGACTTTCGCGAGATTTTCCCCGGATTTGTTATAGACACGCTTAAAATCGGGCTTAACGATTTTTCACGAAAACTAAGGGCTTTCGGCAGCGGAAAAGCTGTTTTAACAGCACCCGAAACCCGCACATCTTCGCCCGTCAGGATACTGCGAAACGACGGCTTTTCGTCCGTGACCTTGAAAAACCTCTACCCTTGCGGTGAGGGCGCAGGGTATGCGGGGGGGATTGTTTCTTCGGCGGCGGACGGACTTCGGACAGCGGAAAATATAATCGGAGGCAATACTGAATGAAACTTTTGGCGGTTGATGGAAACAGCGTGATGTATCGCGCATTTTACGGTATTAAGTCGAGGCTTACGAACAAAAACGGCGTGCCGACAGGCGCGATTACCGGGTTTTTTAATATTCTCCTTAACGGAATTAAGACGGCAGAGCCTACCCATATTGCGGTTGCGTTCGACCGAAAGGAAGCGACTTTCCGGAAAGAAAAATATTCCGAATATAAAGCAGGGCGAAAACCGATGCCGGACGAACTTGTTATTCAGATGGGCTATATTAAAGAGATTATTAAGGCGATGGGGATTACGATTCTTGACTGCAAAGGCTTTGAGGCGGACGATATTATCGGAACGCTTGCAAGAGACTGCACCGGCGAGTGTTTTATCCTTACGGGCGACAGGGATTCCCTCCAACTTATTGACGAAAAGACGACCGTGCTTCTTCTTACTTCAAAAGGAACAGTTTCTTACACCGAAAGCGTGTTTGAAGACGAATACGGCTTCCCCCCGATTAACCTTATCGACCTCAAGGCTTTAATGGGGGATAGTTCCGACAACTACCCCGGCGTTAAAGGGATAGGCGAAAAGACTGCAAAGTCGCTGATTTGCGGCTACAAAACGATTGACAACCTTTATGAAAACCTCGATAACTTAACCGAGACAAAATCGGTTATCGCGAAGCTTGAAGCAGGGAAACAGGACGCGATAGATTGCCGCTTCCTTGCGACGATTATTACAGACGTTCCGATAGAAGTTTCCGCCGCCGATTGTGTTAAGCGCGATAATGACGCGGAGAGATTGGGCGAGATTTTATCCGAGCTTGATATGAACAAACTGATGGAGAGGCTTAAGGTTACGCCTGTTATTAAGGTTAACGAGCTGCAAAATAACCCCTCCGACTACAGTTACGACTCCGCGTTTATCTATGACGGCGAGGCATTTAACATAACTCCGCCCGTAGAAAATATTGACTCATACCTTGAAAGCGACACAAAAAAGGCTGTCTATAACGCGAAGCCCGCGTACAAATATGCCCTTGAACACGGCTTGACGTTAAAAATCACCGACGACGCTTATATCTTGGCGTCGAACCTTAACAAGAGTTTCGCTTGCCCGCCTATAGAAGAGGTTGCCGGTTTTACGGCAAAACTCCGCGCAGAGTCCGATGCGCAGGGCATGGAAAGGCTTATTGATGAGATTGAATACCCTTTAACCGAGGTTATCGCCGCGATGGAATACTATGGGGCGGCGGTTGACGTTCCCGGGATAAAAGCCTTCGGCGAGACGCTTAAATCCGACATGGCGGAGCTTGAAGCGGAGATTTACACCCTTGCCGGGGAGCGTTTCAATATCCTTTCCCCGAAACAGCTTGGGGTTGTCCTCTTTGAAAAGCTTGCGCTTCCGCACGGGAAGAAGCTTAAATCCGGCGGCTTTTCGACAAACGCCGACGCCTTAGAGGCTCTCGCGAACAAGTCCCCTGTCGTTAAGGCGGTTCTTGATTACAGAGGGCTTTCAAAGCTAAGTTCAACCTACGTCGAGGGGCTTTTAGCCGCCGTGAAAGAGGACGGGCGTATTCACACGACCTTCAACCAGACCGAAACCCGCACGGGGCGGCTCTCTTCCGAAAACCCGAATGTGCAGAATATCCCTGTTCGTACCGAGCGCGGACGCGAGATGCGGAAGTTTTTCGTTGCACCCGAGGGGTTCGTGCTTCTTGACGCGGACTACAGTCAGATTGAGCTTAGGATTTTAGCTTCGATGGCGGAAGACTCCAATATGCAGGAGAATTTCCGCTCCGGGCTTGATTTTCATACCGCAACCGCCGCGAAGGTTTTCGACGTGCCGCCCGAGATGGTAACCCCCGGTATGCGGCGAGCCGCGAAGGCGGTTAACTTCGGGATTGTCTACGGTATCGGCGCGTTCTCCCTTTCAAAGGACATCGGTTCGACCGTTAAGCAAGCCGAAAAGTACATTGAAAACTATTTTGCCGCATACCCCGGCGTTAAAAGATTTCTTGAAACAACCGAAAAAAACGCCTCCGAGACAGGCTTCGTTACAACCCTCTTCGGACGCAAGCGCATTATCCCCGAGCTTATGTCAACAAATCACACCCTCAAGCAGTTCGGGCTCCGCGCCGCGCGAAACGCCCCAATTCAAGGCACTGCCGCCGATATTATAAAAATCGCAATGATTAACGTTTACAGCCGACTTAAGGCGGAAAAATTGCAGACGAAGTTAATACTCCAAGTTCACGATGAGCTTATTTTGGAAGCACCGATTCGTGAACAAGAACGCGCCGCAAAAATCCTCTCCGAGGAGATGGAAAAAGCCGCTTCCCTCTCCGTCCCCCTTGTCGCAGACGTTCACACCGGAGAGAATTGGTATACGGCTAAGGGGTAAGTATACCCCGGGTAGGTGTACCCCGGTTAAGTTATAACCCCGTCGAAAATTTCGGCGGGGTTATTATTCACATATTATCTTGTATATTCTTGTTCGCATCCTCTTGCGCTTCCATGAATTTCTTCAACATTTCAATTATTTCATCATACCCTTGAGGCATACCCGCCCCGCCCGAAACCTTCAAAGCTTCGTCTTCGGTCAACTGCCGTTTATTATCATTCATCGCAACCTCCGCTTTTTTCGATATATTTGTCAACGTCTTTGAGAAGCTCAAGCGTGATATAAGAAGCGAACCGAAACTGGTTAAACCCGCTCTGGCGCGTGCCCAAGAAATCCCCCGCGCCGCGCTTTTCAAGGTCGTACATTGCTATGTCAACCCCGCTCGCTGTCTCCGAAAGGTATTTTAACCTCTCGCGGACTTCTGCCGTCGGGTTCGCTGTCATTAAGATACAATAGCTTTGATAGACGCTTCGCCCTACACGTCCGCGAAGCTGGTGAAGCTGGGAAAGCCCGAACAGTTCCGCGTCTTCGATAAGGATAACCGTTGCGTTCGGTACGTCAACCCCGACTTCGATAACCGTTGTCGAGACTAAAATCTGCGTCTTTCCGTTAATAAAATTCCCCATAATCTCTGCGGACTGTTCAGCTGTTAAACGCCCGTGGAGCGTGCCTATGTTATAGCCCGCAAAAGAGCCGTTCCGCAAGTTCTCGGCATAACTCTCTACAGAATTATAGTCATCTTCATTTTCATCAATCCTTGCGCAGACGATATACGCCTGACGTCCGGCTTCTATCTGCTCTTTGATGAAACTATAAGCCCTGTCGCGGAGCTTATCGGTTACGGCGAAGGTCTCGATCGGCTTTCTCCCGCTCGGCATATCGGTAAGGTTAGAAATATCAAGGTCGCCGTAGAGCATCATCGCCATTGTCCGCGGAATCGGCGTTGCCGACATTATAAGGCGGTGGGGGTTGCCGCCCTTATCGGCAAGTTTCTCGCGCTGGCGAACACCGAAACGATGCTGTTCATCGGTTATTACGAGGGCTAAGCTACAAAACTCCGCCTTGTCGGCGATTAAAGCATGAGTTCCGATTGCGACGTGGATTTCGCCCGCTGCGATTTTTTCGAGCGTTTCCCTGTGTTCTCTTGCGGAAAGCGCGCCGATAACGCAGGCGGTCTTGATACCGAGGGGGGTTAGGAGCTTTTCGAGGGTGGAAAAATGCTGCCTTGCTAAAATTTCCGTCGGTGCCATGAAAGCGGATTGGTAACCGTTCGCGTAGCAGAGTACGCAAGCGGCGGCGGCAACGGCGGTCTTCCCCGAACCCACATCTCCGCAAAGCATCCTGTTCATGGGCGAATCGCCTGTAAGGTCAGCCGTCACCTCCGAAATTGCCTTTTTTTGCGACGCGGTAAGTTCAAAGGGAAGAAGCCCGAAAAACTTCTCCATTATCTTAGCGTCCTTTTTCATCTTACGTCCGGCAGCAGTCTTAAATTCCGCTTTTATTTCCGCAAGCTTTTTCCGGTAAACATAGACTTCGTTAAAGGCAAGGCGGCGTTTCGCGGCTTCGTTTTCTTCTTTGTCGGAGGGGAAATGTATTCGGTTAACTGCGTCCGAAAGCCCTATAAGGTTAAATTCCGCAAGGGACTGCTCGTCAATAAAATCGTTAATCGTTATCCTCGATAACGCCGTTTTTATGTTCTCGATAATCCGGTCTTGGGTCACACCCGAGACGGAGGGATACACGGGAATAAACCCTGTTGTATCCTTGTCGAATACACGCGGGTTTGATACCTGCAACCGTCCGCCGAAAGATTTCGCTCTGCCGTAGAAAATATAGCTTTCACCGACCTCTAATTTGTCGAAAAACGTCGGCATATTAAATACAGAAACGTCCGCTTTCCCCGTCTCGTCTTCGATAACCGCTTTTGTAATATTAAGCTTGTTCCTAAGGCGGACGGCTGGGATTTTTTTTGTCAACATCGCCGAAATACAGACGTTTTCTTCGACGGGGCACTGCAAAATATCGTAACGCAGATTTAAGTTGATATAGTCTCTGGGGTAATATTCCAAAAGACCGCCGATTGTATCTATACCGGCGGCGTTATAAGAGATTGCGCGTTTCGGACCTATTCCGGGGAGAAGATTAATGGGAGATAATCTGTCCATCTGTTCACCGTTAAAGTGTGTAAAACTCGGTAAATACCGGGGCATAGCCGCAGGCAAGCGCGGTATTAAGAGAAGCAATATTGCCGGGGATAAGCCCATAGTAGGGCAGCTTCCCGAGGGCGGTTATCTCGTCGGTTATGAGGGAGATAAGGGTTGAGCCTATCCCCATTTCGCGAAACTCCGGGAGGACGTCGATACCTACCTGCCACATCAGCTCCGAGTCGTTTGAAGCACCGGCGGCGGCGATAATGCGGTTGTCCTTAACGGCGCAGACCGCGATAACGTCGGTGCGCGTTCCGCTCTTTCTTGAAAGGGCGTTGTCAAGCCCCGGAAGCGGGTACAGAAGTCTCTTTATTTCGTCTTCGTTATAGATACGAAGCGATATGCCGAATTGGGAAAATTCAAGCATATGGTGTCGGAAAGAGCCTTTCGGGCAGAGCTGTATGCTCTGGCTTACGCGGAAACCCTCCCGCCTTAGCATATCGGTAATGAGCGTAAGGCAGGGTGCGGAAAAAATACTCTCCGCCCCATACGGGAAACGCTCGATAATATCCCCCGCAAAGGGCTTATACCGTTCATTCGCCGCAATAACCGCGCCTTTCCCGAAGGCGGCAATTGTAAACGCGGGGGGAGCGGCGGTAATTCTTCGCCTGTACGGTGAATTTACCGTTAACACCGCAGAGTTTCTCTCGGTTAAAAACGCTTCGGGAGCGCAGCCGTAATCGTACGAAAGTTGCTCAATTGCGGTATTAAACGCGGGTGTGCGATACATATTATCACTCTTTCGCTCTTTGCTTCGCCCTTAACTGGTTGTCCAAAATCCTCTTGCGAAGGCGGATTGTCTTCGGTGTAACTTCCATCAGTTCATCATCGGAGATGAATTCGAGGCTGTCTTCAAGGGAGAGTTTTCGCGGCGTTATAAGCCTTAACGCATCGTCGGAACCGGAAGCGCGGGTGTTGGTGAGGTGCTTTTTCTTGCAGACATTAACGACAAGGTCGTCCGATTTCGGGGACTCGCCGACAATCATTCCCTCGTATACGGGCGTTCCCGCTCCGATAAAGAGTGTGCCGCGTTCTTGGGCGTTAAAGAGCCCGTAGGTTATCGATTCGCCTGTCTCGAAGGCAACGAGAGAACCGCTGTTGCGCTTGGGGATATCGCCTCTGTAGGGCTGATATGAGTCGAAGATGGTGTTCATTATCCCTTCGCCCTTGGTGTCGGTTAAAAATTCGGACTTGTAGCCGAAAAGCCCTCTTGAGGGGATTAAGAATTCAAGCTCCATGCGGTTGCCGGAGGGGGACATCGAGACAATTTCAGCCTTGCGCGGACCGAGTTTCTCCATTACCGCGCCCTCCAAGCCCTTCGGAACGTCGATAAAAAGCCGCTCGATAGGCTCACACCGCTGCCCGTCAATATTCCGATACAGCACCCTCGGCGTTGAAACGGCAAGCTCAAAGCCCTCTCTTCGCATCGTCTCGATTAAGACGGAAAGGTGCATCTCGCCCCGCCCTGCAACATTAAAGCTGTCGGTAGTTTCGGTGTCGGAGACGCGGAGCGAAACATCGCGGAGTATCTCTTTATAGAGCCTGTCGCGAAGCTGGCGGCTTGTTACAAACTTCCCTTCGCGCCCCGCAAAAGGCGAGTCGTTGACGGAGAAGGTCATTTCAACGGTTGGCTCGGATATTTTTACAAATTCAAGCGGCTCAGGTGCCGAGGGAATACAGAGTGTGTCGCCGATTGTTATATTTTCAATACCGGAAACCCATACAATGTCGCCCACGTAAGCGTCGTCAACCGGCGTTCTTGCAAGCCCGTCAATTTGGTATATTGTAACAACTTTGCTGTTGTAGTTCGGGTGAAGCTTGTGGTAGTCGCATACTGTAACCTGCTGCCCGACGACGATTCTGCCGCGTTCGATTCTGCCGACGCCGATTCTGCCCACATAGTCGTTGTAGTCGATTGAGGATATGAGCATCTGGAGCGGTTCGCTTGCTCTGCCTTCGGGTGCGGGGATATGTTCTAAAATTGTATCGAAAAGCGGAATTATATCTTTTCCGTCTTCGTATTGGCTGTAAGAGGCTGTGCCGTGCCGCCCGGAACAGAAAAGCATCGGGCTTTCAATCTGTTCCTCGGTTGCGTCAAGGTCAAGGAGAAGCTCTAAGATTTCGTCCCCGATTTCGTCAAGTCTTGCGTCGGGGCGGTCGATTTTATTGACGACAATTATAATGGGGTGCCCCATCTCAATTGCCTTCGAGAGAACAAACCGCGTCTGCGGCATACAGCCCTCCGCCGCGTCAACAAGGACAATTACCCCGTTAACCATCTTTAAAACCCGCTCAACCTCGCCCGAAAAATCGGCGTGCCCGGGGGTGTCTATGATATTAATCTTTACGCCGTTATACATTACCGACGTGTTTTTCGCAAGGATTGTAATTCCGCGCTCGCGCTCGATGTCGTTGCTGTCCATGACACGCTCGGCGACTTCTTGGTTATCGCGGAAGCCGCCCGATTGCTTTAACATTTCGTCAACAAGGGTTGTCTTTCCGTGGTCAACGTGTGCTATTATCGCTACGTTTCTAAGATCGTTTCTCTTCAAAAATTACACCTGTTTTTCTAAAAAATGCCCCATAATTTCATAACCGTGTTCAAAATAAATCCCGGTAGAAGCCGCCGTCTTCTCGGTTAGAGTGTCGACCCCGCTTTTTGCCTCTCTGCTGTCGTAAATCATGTACGGAACAGGGTTTCGAGTGTGGGTCTTTGTCCCTAAGGGCGTGGGGTGGTCGGGGCATATTAATATCTTAAAATCGCCCAAATCGGACGCTAAAAGCTTTGCCAAAATCTTCTCGTCAATAAGCTCGATTGCTCTAACTTTATTGTCTACCTCGCCGCGGTGCCCGCATTCGTCCGGCGCTTCAACGTGAATGTATACAAGGTCGTTGCCGCGCTTTAAAGTGTCAATCGCCGCCTCTGCCTTGCCGTCGAAATTTGTGTCAATATAGCCGGTTGCGCCGGGAACGTCAATTACTTCCATTCCGGCGAACTTGCCGATACCCTTTAAAAGGTCAACGGCGGAGATCATTGCGGCTTTTTTCCCGTATTTTGTTATAAACGGTTCAAGGTTTGCGCGTGTCCCTTCACCCCAAAGCCAGATTGAGTTTGCGGGGCGTTCGCCTCGTTTTTGCCGTTCTATATTAACGGGGTGCGAAGCTAAAATGTCAACGCTTTTTTTCATCATGTCGATAAGTTTTATTGCATTAGGGCTGTCGGAGAGTTTCACCTTCTGCCCGGAGATATCGTGGGGAGGGGTTAGAGTTCCGACGTCGGTTGTACCGTCATACCAAATAAGGCAGTGCCTGTAGGCAACGCCGCTGTAAAATTTAAACTCATCATTATCGAAGTGCTCGCCGATTGTTTTGATAATCTGCGCCGCTTCTTCAGTGGAAATGTCCCCCGCGCAATAGTCAACCATGGTCTTGTCTTCATATCGCGGCTCATCGGAAAGCGTGACAAGATTGCAGCGGAAAGACACGTCAGTCTCCGTCATGTCAATCCCAATCGACCCCGCCTCAAGCGGCGAACGCCCGGTATAACACTCCTTCGCGTTATACCCCAAAACCGCAAGGTTAGCAACGTCCGACCCCGGTTTCATTCCGTCTTCAACAGTCTTAGCAAGCCCAACCTCGGAAACCGCCGCAAGCCTATCCATATTAGGCTTAGAGGCACACTCCATAGGTGTTTTCCCGCCAAGCTCAGGGATAGGTTCATCTGCCATTCCGTCACAAAGTAAAACTATATATTTCATAAAAAAACCTCAAACTATATGTCACTGCAAATAAGCGAAAAATAAGCCATGCTGAATAAGAATAAATGTAAAAAGTCTTTGGCGGGGGGTCTGGGGGGAGCCTTTCTTCAGAAAGGCTCCCCCCAGCGTATCCTTAAATACTTAGAATTGGTGCATGGTCGGTGAAGGTTTCGTTGCGTACTACTGATGTGCTGTTGTATACTTCCATGCCTGTGCCTGCGGGGATTAGCTTGCCTATGATTACGTTTTCTTTTAAGCCTAAGAGGTGGTCTACCTTGCCTTTTATTGCGGCGTCGGTTAGGGCTTTGGTGGTTTCTTGGAAGGACGCGGCAGCGAGGAAGGATTCGGAGTTGCTCGAGGCTTTTGTTATACCTTGGAGAACGGGGATAACCGT
>JAISGY010000031.1 GCA_031262835.1 Ruminococcus sp. | reverse complement strand
CGCGTAGCGGCGCATTACTTTGAATTCGTTTCCCCTTTCTTTTCTGTGCTCATTTTCGGTTTCGACATTTTTCGTAAAATTCACAATTTGTCTATTGACTTCTCATAGTTGGTCTCCTCTCCGCCTTTATTAGCCTACGATTTCATATTCTTTTGCCCAACCGTCAATAAACGCGGTCTCGACGTTTTCCCACCCCCCCGTACCCGCCGCATAGGCAGTTAGCGCAGAGCCGACGTCGCTTTTCCAATTCTCCGACGGAATGGTATTGAATGCCCATGTTACGGGGGTAAAACCATTCGCAACATAGTCATTGGCAATGTTAACAAGGGGATTTGACGCGGGGAAGTTGCCCTTAAAGGGAATAGTAAAGCCCATCTCGTTGCAGAGCGCGTTCGTCCCCTCTTCGGAGGTTACGCACCAATATAGAAACTCAAGTGTTGCGTCGATATCAACCTGCGGGGCGTTTTTATTGACGCACCAATAGTTTTCGGTACCCGTACAGAGCCCTTGATTTTCCTCGCCCTCCGCGCCGATATAAATCGGAATCATGCCGAGGTTTTCGTCTCCGAGGTCGGAAATGTCGGTATAAGCCCAAGTTCCGTTCTGATAAAAGACAGCCTGTTCTGTTACAAATTCTGCAACTGCATCGTCCCCGGTTTTTGTTGAAAGAAGCGAAGGACTCGTTGTGGAATTATTGATATAAAGGTCCCAAATGTTCTTGTATTCGGGGAGGAATAAGCCCTTTATCGCGGGCGAATCGTCTATGCCTTCCGCCTTGTATTCGTAATAAATCGGAAGATTCGCAAGGTGCGTCTTAAAACGCCAGTCGGAAGAACCATCCATTCCAGCAGAGGTAAACGCCGCAAAACCGAGTTCATCTTTTCGGGCGGTAATATCCTCCGCAACCCTTTTTAAGCCGGCGAAGTTTTTAATATCAGCTTCGGTGTAACCGGCTTTATTAAGCAGTGCCTTGTTATAGATAATACCATACGATTCAATAACATATGTAATTCCCGCAATAGCCTCACCATCCTTAAGTACAAAACTGTCGTTTGTGAGTTCGGCGTAAAGTTTGCTGTCCTTAAGGTCGTAGCAGTATTCCTTCCAAGGCTTTAAACCTACGGGAGAGGAGCATTGGAAGAGTGTCGGTGCTTCGGTTTTTGCAAGTTCGCTCTTGAGGGTTGTCGCGTACTGCCCCGAAGCCGCTGTTAGTATCGTAACCGGGACTCCTGTTTCCTTGGTATAAATTTTCGCTAATTCTTTCCACTGTCGGTCCGCTTCGGGTTTGAAGTTGATGTAATAAACCTGCCCGGACTCTGTGCTGTCCTTATTACAGCCGGAAAACAATGCTGCACTTAGCATTAAGACGATGATAATGCCGAGAATTCGTGATAATTTTTTCATATTAAAGTTCCGCCTTTATAACGCTTACGCCGTCAAAGCTGTACGTCACCTTTTCGCATGATTTTTTTATAATCGAAGCAGAGATAATATCGTCGGTTTCTTCGAGGAGATTGGTTTCTCCGGCGTAGGTTACAGAAATGGAATAAGTTTTAAGCTTATCGGAAAAGGATATGTTAAGGTTAAAACTTTCGGATTTCGGTGAGACGATATTTACCGTTAATTCCTCCGCAATGAGGCGGATTTTCTCGGACAGGGCGGCTGCTATTCCCTGACGGAAACAGAAATTGTCGATACCCGCAAGCATGGCAACACGGTCGAAATCGCTGCTTTCTGCCTTGAAATTGTAACTTCTGATGTTAAAGATAAACCTCTTCGTAAGCTCCTTTTGCGGATTTGTAAAAATTTGTTCCGGCGTTCCCGATTCGTAAATTCCGCCTTCGTCCATGTAGAAGATACGGTTTGAAACTTCCTTCGCAAAATTCATCTCGTGAGTAACGATTATCATCGTCATTCCCGAACCCGCAAGGCTTCTTATTACCGCCGTAACCTCCCCGACCATAGTCGGGTCAAGGGCTGAAGTCGGCTCGTCGAAGAGGATAACATCGGGTGCCATTGCAAGGCAGCGTGCAATGGCAACACGCTGTTTCTGCCCGCCCGAGAGTTCGTGAGGGAAGTGGTTGGCACGCTCTGAAAGCCCTACTGTCTTAAGCAGGCTCTTCGCGTCCGACACCGCTTCCGCACGGCTTTTTTTAAGCAGTTTAATCGGCGCGGCGGTAAGGTTGTCAATAACGTTAAGGTGACTGTAAAGCCCGAAATTTTGGAACACCATGCCGATTTTACGGCGTGTCGTATCAAGGTTTTTTCGGGTTATCCGCTCACCGTCGAACCATACCTCACCCCCTGTAGGCGGGTCGAGCATATTTATTCCGCGAAGGAATGTGCTCTTGCCCGTGCCGGAAGGACCGATAACGGTGATAACCTCGCCCTTCTCAATCTCGGCAGAAACGTCCTTTAATATGACGCTTGCGCCGTAATGTTTTTCCATATTGCGTACAGATATTAGGCTCATAAAAATTTCCTTAATGTGAAGTTTTTTTGGTAACTGCCTTGACAATTGCCCTAAAAATAAGTATGAAAATTGTCGTAACTACAAGGTAGATAAGCGCGGCGAAAAGCAGCGGGAAGTATGCATCATAGGTGCGGCTCCTTATAATGTCGGATGCGCGCATGAGGTCTTGTATCGCAACATACCCGACAATTGCCGTCTCCTTCATGAGGCTTACGAAGCTTGTAAGGTAGGGAGATAATGCGCGCTTTATCGCCTGCGGAAGTGTTACCGCTAAGAACGCTCCGACTGCGGTAAAACCTGAAGCTCGCGCCGCCTCAATCTCCGTTTTATCAATTGTTTCAATTGCACCCGATAAAATCTCGCCGATTCGGATTCCCATGATAACCGAGAAGGTCGCGGATGCAATAATAACATTGCTTATCTGTGAAGATCCGAAGATAATGTAGTAAGCGACCATGAGAAGCGTCACCGTCGGCAAGCCGTTAACAAGTCCGGCAAAAAGCTTCGCAGCGCGTCTCGCATAACGGTTTTTCCGAGTCAAAAAGTACGCGCAAAGCCCGCCCAATACGGTGCCTATAACCATTGAACTTACCGTAATAATCATCGTCACGCCAAGCCCGTCAACAATGAGTTTATAGCGGTTATCTTCAATTAAATTGCGGTTTATTGCTTGCTTTAGATAGGCAATTATGCCCTTTTCTTCTTCATTAGTTCCCGCCTGTGAAGTCCTGTAAATTACACTCGCGTGTTCATAGTAGACAGGGTCTGTAAAGAGAACCGATTTTGCACGTTCCTCTGTAATTGTAATGCAACCGGCGGCAAGGTCGTACTTCTCGCTTTGTATGCTCGGTAAAAGCGCGTCGAAGGACATATTTGTAATTTCAAGCTGTCGGTCGGTATACTCGGCGAATCGCATTACAAATTCAATATCAAATCCCATCGGCTCATTATCCCCGACGATATACGAAAGCGGCGCAGACGTCGCGTCAGCGGCAACTTTTAAGACTTCCCCCGTATTATCTTCAAGATTAATGTACGGTATTTCGGTTGTGTCCGGGTCAAAATCTGCCGACAACCATCTGGCAGACATTTCCTCAAAAACGCCGTTCCCGTAGATTTCGGCAATGAATTCGTTAAGCTTTGCGGCAAGTTCATTGTTCGATATGTTTACGGCGTAACCGTCCGGGACGTTGTGAATGTCTTCGGGAATAACGAAATAAGCCAAATCCGGGTACTCTTTTACAGCCTGCAGCGTAATGAAACTGTCGTAAACGGCGTAGTCGAGCTTGCCTTGGTTTACAGCCTCAAATGCGGAGGCGTTGTCCTGAAACCGTTCAACCTTCGACGGCTCGAAATTTTCCGTTATAAGCTCATCATAAATCGAACCGAGCCTTGTTGCAAATGTTCCGCCCATTACGTCGTTAATCGTGAGGTTATCGGGGTTGTTGACCCTTTCGGAGATGGTAACGGTTTCTTCCGGCTTTCTAACCATAAGCGCAAGGGTATCGGTAAAGGTCGGCTCGGAGAAGTTAACCATCTTCTGCCGCTCTTCTGTTATCGAAATCCCCGCCGCGCCGAAATCAGCCTTCCCGGACTGGACTGCCGGGAGGATTGCGTTGAATTCAACAGGGGTTACTTTAATACCTCTCCCTATGCTGTTTGCGAAGAGAACGAGGAGTTCGGCGTCGTAACCCTTCGCGGTATTATTTTCGCCGATAAATGTGAAGGGCAATGTTAATTCCGAGAGATAAACCTCTATCGGCTTGGGGTCGGTCTTGTTAACAATCTCCGGCATCGGCGCAGAGGAATCCGGAACAGACCCCATCCACTTTTCGGTAAGTTTATCGATTGTGCCGTCAGAATACTTTTCCGCTAAAAATATATTAAACTGCGAAAGGAGTTCGGGGTCGGAACAGATAAAGCCCATCGGAGAGCTGAAAAATTCCATCGGGACTTCGACATATGTAAGTTCGGGAATCTGTTTCGCATAGATCGGCGCGGCGGTAAAGTCAACAAACGCGCCGTCGGTTTTCCCCAGCGCAACCGATTCGAGCATGAGGGAGTAGTCCCCAAATAATTGCACCTCTTCCGTCGCAAAATCCTTCCTCACATACGGCTCGTAGACAAATCCGACAACCATCGAAAGGTTTTTGCCCTTGTAATCCTCCCAAGATAAGGAATCGTCAACCTCGGGAAGATTGTAAATATCGTATTCACCGTCCGCTCCTAAGACACCGTAAACGTTATTCACAGGCTCTGTCGGCATATCCGATTTATAGGCAAGGGCGGCATAACAGGACATATAGGGCTTGCAGAAGTTGGTGTCTGAGTTTTCGCGATCGGCTGTTAAACCGAAACAACACGCCGACATATCCGCTTTACCCGACTGTACATAGGGTAAAATTGCGGCATAATTCATATCAATAAAAACGGGTTTTTTCCCGAGATAAGCCGCGAACCGCTCGCCCATCTCCTTGTTTAAACCGACAAATTCACCATTCGCTCCTGCGTAGTACATCGGCGCGTATCCTGCCGAGCCCGCTAAAATTAACTCGCCGTTTTCGCTTGAACCTTCAATAACGGGAATATCCTCCGGCTTCGGTAATTCTCCCGAAAGCCAGAAGTTAATAATCTCGGCAAGTTCACCCGACTCTATAAGGGTATCTAAAAACTCATTGTATGTATCAGCAAGTTCCCGCGTTTTAAAAATCTGTGCGTTTTCCGACGTAAACATTTCGGGCGGCAAGAACGTAAATTCAAGGTTTTTATACTCGCCGGAAACTGTATGTGAATAGACCGAATCGGAAGCCATAACTCCGTAATCGATCTTCCCCAAATCCACGGCGTTAAGCATATCCACAATATTATCATATTGGTTAATCTTCTTTGTACCTAAATTTTTTTCGATAACAACATCGTAAACTTCGCCGGTTTGAATAGCTCCGGTAAAGCCCGCACCGATAAAATCGGAATAAGTTTTTTCCCCGTCTGATCCTTTGGCTAAAGTACAGCCTGCTAAGCAAAGCAATATAAAAATGACAAGCAGTTTTTTCATCAATTCGTTCCTTTGTGTATTAATACTGTCTTTATTGTATCATATATCTCCTAAAATGTCAATAGCAAAAAAAATGCCGCGAAAATTCTGTCCTTCGCGGCAAAAAATAAGTATGAAGTTGTCATCAGCAGGTTATAGAATTTTGTTATCCGTCTATGTTGAAATTATTAACCATATCGGACATATCGTTTACAAGCCGGAGCAGGTTGTCGGTTTCCTCAAAATGCTCAGACGCCGTTTTACTGTTTACACTTGATGTTTCTGTGATGGTATCGACACTCGCTGAGACTTCTTTTATTGAACTAAGCTGTAAACTTGATGAATCGCTGATTTTGTCGATGAATCCTGTTATTCCGCGGAGTTTTTCCGTTACTTCTTCAAAACCCGCTGTTGCTTTTGTCGCTTTCTCCTTGGCTTCGTGTATCTTTTTATTGGAATTTTCAATCAGTATCCCGGTATCTTTCGCCGCCGCCGCCGACTTGTTGGCGAGCATCCTTACTTCATCTGCTACAACAGAAAACCCTTTTCCTGCTTCCCCTGCTCTTGCCGCTTCAACAGCCGCATTGAGTGCTAATATGTTCGTCTGGAACGCTATGTCGTCGATTATCTTCATAATCTTTGAAATTTCTATCGACTCTTTTTCAATCGCAACTACCCCGGCGTTCATGCTTTCCATATTGCCGCTTGTTTCCGACACCATGACACTTGCTTCGTGCGAATAGTTTCTTGCCTTCTCTGCGTCTGCGGTGTTTTCAATGATTGCATCCGAAAGCTCGGTAAACTTCGCTTTAATAACACTCGTTGCAGTTTTAAGGCTCTCTGCGCTGTCGGTTAATTTATCCGAGCCCTGCTCAAATGCTGTAACCGTGCTTCGCATTTCTTCTGTACTGTAATGAATACCGGTTAATATCTGCACAAAAACTTCCGTAATATTGTTAACCGAGTTCGCTAATTTATCGAAATCGCCGGAATAATCTTTATTGATACGCTTGCTGAGGTCGCCGTTATTAACCGATTGCAAAACATCTTCTGTTTCGACAATTATTCCGGTAACTTCCGTTTCAAGATGCTCAAATGAATCGTAAAGAAGCCCCAGCTCACCCTTGGGATGCACCTTAAAAACTTCGCTCAGGCGGGTGCTTAATTGCCCTTCGGAGATATTTCGTGCGAAGGTTGCGAGGATTTTAATCGGCTTTGTGAAACCGCGGATAAGTACAAATATAATCGTAAGCGCGGCAAGTGCCGTAATGATTACCGTAAGTGCTATATTAAACATCGCCGAATTGATTGCAGACTCGGAAATTTCCTTATTCATGAGGGTAATAACAGACCATGAATCGGAATCGCCTCTCATTGGTATGCTGCTGTAACCGACATAGTATTTTTTACCGTCAATTGTAATCTCTCTCGAACCCGATTCGCCTTTCATAACCCGCGCAATTACGTCTTCATACTCTGCACCGATTTCAAACTTTTCTTCTTCCTCGACAATATTGCCGTCCTCTTTCACGGCATTTCCGGCTGAGTCAAGTTTCGGGACATTGCGTGTTAAGGTTTTGAAATTCGTTACAGATGTAAGATACGACGTGTCGGGGTGTGCAACAACGGCACCGTTCCCGTCAATAACAAATGAGTAATAGTCCGCGTCCGTCTGCGCGTGTTTAACAACAATCTCCTGTAAAATGTCAAGCTTAATATCGACTCCGATTACACCGATCAGTTCATTTTCCTTATACATCGGATAGAATATCGACGTACAAGCGGCGTTGTCGTTGACGGAAAAATATGTTTCCATAACGAACGGTTCAAAGTTGCTCATAAACCGAAGGAACCACGGTCGGGTGCTTCTGTCCCCCATCGCCTTATCGTCGGAACGCCCCGTCTGCATCCCGTCAGCACCCTGTATGTAATAAAGGGAGGCGTATGTATTATCCTTTAATATTCGTGCAAGCTCGGGATTTTGTACGTCCGTTTCCATTGTCAGCATCGACGGCATCTGTGCGGTAGACTGGAGGAGGCTGTACGCGCCGTCCATGAAGTTCATAATTATATCGCCGACATATTTGCTTGCTTTTTCCGACTGGGCAAGGTTTACAGAGTCGTTGTTGGCTTTCAGCGAGACGTTAACAACCATACTCACAGCCATAACAAGCACTACAAAGATTAGGACTACCGGCAGTACAATCTTCTTTAACATACAAAAAATTCCTCGAAATATTTTCTTATGTTATCATAGCATATTTTCATTGTCAGTGCTCGCCGACTTCGTGAAATGCCCCGAAAACTACGTCAAAATTAAAACACGCCCGTGTAAGAGCGTGTTAATTTAACTTTAGCACCACATACGCACTGAATTTCTTCTCATCCCACACCGGCACATACTCACCGTGGTGCTTTCGGGCAACGGACATTATGCTCTTAATCCCGAGCCCCCCGTCCTTTTTTATTGTATAAAGCGTTTTCCCGTCATTATTAAGAACGCCGTCGTAACTGTTTTCGACTTTTATACCGTATTGGTTCTCACGGGTTCTCATCGAAATTTCTATGTAACGCCTCTCATTTTCAGGTGTCCTAAGGCAGGCTGTAACTGCATTTTCTAAGAGATTGCCTAAAATTATACAGAGTTCATAGTCGTCAATCGTATCAACCGGCGGCAGAATAATTTTAACTTCAAACTCTATATCCGCTTTTTTACATTGTTCACAAAAACTGTCAAGGAGTGCGTTTATCACACGGCTTGCGCAGTAATCATTAACCTCTTTTTCATCAATGTCATCGCGGAGTTTTCTCAGATAATCCTGTACGTCTGTGTTGACAATCATTTGCTGCATAGTTGCCAAGTGATGTTTATAATCATGCCGCATTATATGAAGTTTCTCGGTCATGTCCGTAAGCTTGTCATAGTAATCGCGCCCGGAGGATATAATCTCTCTTGAAAGCTCGGCTTCATACTTTTGTTTCGATTTTTCGTGCGTGTTGATAATTGCGAAACAAAGGATAATGAGGAACCATCCAATGAAGAAAATTAACAAAAGCACGAGTGGGAAAACTTCGGCTAAACCGGGATAAACAGCGGACAAAACAATAAAGCAAATCACTGCGGAGAGCGCGTAGAGCGACCACTCCTTCTCTGTCCCGCTTGAAAACAGCCTTTCTATCAAGCCCCGCCCGAAACGCCATACCAAAAGTACGTAAACTAAAAGTGCGATTGTCGGAACAACGAGCATTCCGAGCCAGTACCAAAATTCGCCGAACGGTTTCAGAAGCGTTACTAACATTTCACCCGGCAAAGTCAGTGTAGCGGCAAATGTCATAGGCGCAAAGTATGCGAACACCTTTTGAAAAGTGAGCCCCTTAAACAAGAAGATAATGAACGGCAAATAAATCCATGCGCGGATAATTTTTGTCGGGTCGTTAAGCTCATACTTTGCGATAATTATGTCAGCCGCAAAGTTCGCGGCGACTATCGCCCCGAATACAAGCAGCGTAAACCGAAATGATTTTTTTCGCGGCAAGCATAAAAACAATACGAAAAAGTTTGTGAATACTACCAAAACAGGAAAAATCGTCGTCGTGATTTCTTTCATAATACGATTTTCCTTCCTTTAGATTTCAACTAATCTTAGAAGAGCAGGGTCTATTTCAAGTTCTCGTTCTAACCGTGCGGCAATTCCGGCATGAGAGGTAATTCCCCGATAATCCAGCCACTTCGGAATGTGGTCAAGAAACTCGCCTTTTTCATTAACAATCCCGGACATCAAATCAAGAAAGCCGAAATCATATTTAGGGTCGTTATAATCAAAGTCAAAATTACCGATATTATAAAACATCCCGTGTGTCCAACACCGTTTGTCGACAATAGTCGGTTCAAACAGGAAATCCGGCTTGTAAGCTTCAATAAACCTTTCGGCATTTATTTCGTCCGTATTTAAGCGGTATATAACTACTAAATTATTGCCCTCCGCAGCACCGCGTTTATCAACCGTCTTAATCTCACCGTCAAGGACATGACCGTAAAAATACAGATTCTCTCGCGGAGACAGCACAAACAAATCGCCTGTACAGATATGTTTCGGACGTTTTGCTTTGATTTTTATAAGCTCTACAGTATTGTAATTTATACTGTCAAGTTTTTTTCTTAACTTTAGCGGCAGACTATTGCGGCGTTCTTCCCATGCGTCATATACAAGGTCTTTTCGCCCGAAATCAATGCTCCTGTCCATAAATTCGCTCGCTTACACAATAATTGTCTTCACTCCGTCAAGTTGTCCTTTCCGGAGAGCAAGGTCAAACTCTGTATCAAGGCAGGTGAGTTTATAGTCGCCGCAAAAACCCTCTACTATAGCTTCGCCGTTTTCATCGGTAACGACTTCGGTGTCTGTCCACCACTTACCGCGGATAAGTTCATAGAGTGCGTCGTAAGCAGGTTTAGCCGAACCGTCTTTGCGTAACAGTCCTGCGGGGGCATTAAGCCAGCCTCCGTCTGTAAAACTCCATGAATAAGCTGTACAAACCAAGGGGTGAGCAAACAGGATTTCATACATTTCGGTAAATTCACGTGCCTGTCTGTCCTCAAATTCCGGAGTGGTCTGCCAGTCGTCATTCTTATAGTCGTTAAGGTCAACGATTTCCGGCGGCATGATGATCCCGGAAGTCAAAGTTATCTCGGTGAAATGCAGAGGTAACCCGAACACTTCGTATCGGGCAAGCACCTCTTCAAGACGGTCTATCCCCATGTAGCCTTGGTGCATATGTGTTTGAAGCCCGATTTCATCAATAGGCACGCCGGAATTAAGGCAGCCGTCGATAAGAATCTGATAACTCTGTGAGAGGTTAAAATCGTTTATAAGTAGTTTTGCATCGGGGTTAGTCTCACGGGCAGCATCGAACATGGTCTTAACAGTCTTAACACGCCCGAGTTCCTTGCAAATTCTTGTTACGGCGTTGTCGTATTTGTCAAATACAGGCATAATGACAACTTCGTTTATAACGTCCCACATATCGATAGCACCGGCGAAATCAAGGACATCGCGCTTTATTCGCTCAACCTGCTTGCGGATAATCTCGGCATTTGAGTATTTCATCAACCAGTCGGCACAGCCTGTGTGCCAGCAGAGCGGGTGACCTTTCAGCGTTACGCCGCGCTCCTTGAGGAACTTCGCGCCCGCCATAACTTGGGCGGTACGCGGCTTGCCTTCCTCGGGTTCAAAACCGCCCCAATAGAAGGGCAAGGTTGCATTATTCATCAAAGCTTGCCACTTCTCAAAGCTCTGCTCAAATGCTTCGCGATGAGCAGGTTCCTTCATTTCACCCGAGGCATAAGCCACTGCATCGAACATTCCTGCACCGAAAAGGAATTCGTGACGCTGCATCTGAACCTTAACGGGCTTAAACGCTAAAGCAGTACCGTCCTTAGCCTGTACGCGTATTTTCTTCTGTCCCATTCTGTGGGAATAATTCTCCGCCATGATATGGCTCCTTTCGTGAGTTGCGTTGGTCTATTTTCGCTTACGTTTACGGTTATTATACCTCTTTTTTCATGGAATGTCAAGGCTTTCAATATAACTAATTGAATTAAATTTTTCGGTGCTGATTTTCCCTTTGTATTTTCCGCTGATTACAGCAACAGTACATAAGTTTTTCCTTAACAAACGCGGCACGCAAGTACACGTGCCGCATTCATATTTCAATCTTCAAACTTTATATAGGTGAGTGCAAACTTAGCACGAGAAAGTGCTGTATAAGTCAAAACCCGTCTTTGACTTTCGTCATAGGTGGGGTAATCCAAATAGAACACTATTTCTTTTTCAAGGCCCTTAAATCTGTGGATGGTCCAGTACTCGACAGCATCTTCGTCGGGAACATAGTCTTCCGCAGAGGTATCTGATACAACAAATCTGTTTAAGATATTTATGTCTTTGAGTATTTACATTTCATTAT
>JAISGY010000054.1 GCA_031262835.1 Ruminococcus sp. | reverse complement strand
AAACTTCAAAGGCTTGCAGAGGAAAAAAGTTATACATACGACCGTACAGAAATGGAAGCCGAGGAGATTAGCTTTACGGTTAATGATCTCAAATCGCAGGTCGCGTATTATGAGAATGAGATGAGAAGCTATTCGCAGTACCAATCGGAATACTGGGAAGCTAAACTCAACCTTCTAAAAGCACAAAAAGATTTGGAAATTGCGGAATTTAACGCAAAATACTATGGTGAACCTAAAGATGCGGAAAATCGAGAAGTTGATCTCCCGGAAGTCCGTGAAAAAAAGGCTAATGATAAACTTGAAGTCAATTATGGTATAGCAGCTAAGTATTATTCGCTGTTTCTGACCCAAGCTAATCGTAACAGTTTGACGTACAGCCGCGATTATCTCGAAAAAATACGTGATATAACCGAGGTGAAACTCGGTCAGGGAACAGCTATACAGATTGACCTTGATACTGCGAACAGAAATCTTACCGAAGTTGTCAATAGCATTACACAAGCGGATAACGATATAATTGTTGCAGAGTGGCAGGTGCTTTATGAAATTAATCAGTATAATGTCGACGAATACAATTTCATTCTAAAAGCTCCTGAAATACCTGAACGTATCAGTATAACCGAAGAAAAACTGAAAAGAGAATTCTTTGAAAACAATCACGAATATTTACTTAACGTAAAAAAAGAAGAACTTGAAAAAGAATACCTTGAAGACCTAAAAGAAATCTATGGAACGGATAGTCCGTCGTATAAGAAAGCCGAGAACGACTATGAACGTCTGAAAATGGAAAATGCGACATATGAAGCAGAATGCAAACTCAGTCTGAAAACTTTGCTGTATGATATTCATAGTGCATATGAAAAATTTTCTTTGCTTGATGAGACTACAAAAGCTAATAAAGCACGGATTACTGCAATGAAAGAATCATACAGGCTTGGTAAAATCAGTGTTTCGGACTATATGAAATTCCTTGCTGACTGTAAAAATACCGAGTATGAGTATAATTCGGCACTCTGCAATTTGGAACTCTTAACACTTCGCATTGAACTCGCTGAAAAAGGTAGGCTCATAACAGACTAATCATCAAGATTAAGCATAAAATGGCACACGGTAATTGTTTACTAACGTTACTGTGTGCCTTTTAAATATACACTTAAATATAAAGGGGGAGAGATTGTTATGGATACTATAGGTTGGTATTCCATCCGTTCGCCTACAAATTGAGCGAGTGTAAGTAAACCCAAAAGTTAAATTAGGAGGCAGTAGTTTATGAATAACTACAAAGAAAGCGACTATGCTAAGAACAAGTATAGTCACAACATCGTGTACGAGACATCGAAAGGAACAATCGAGATAACGGTGACGCAATACTTAAACGAGAACCCGACCAAAGAGGAAGCGGACTTCTGGGAGCTGAAAGCCCTATCCGATGAGGTTTATCGGCAACAAGCCAAGGAAGAACACACACAAACCAATAGGAACGCCCGATTTGATGAAAATATCGAATCGGTTTTTTTTGTTTTCCGTCGCCGGAGGAGATTCTCATTGCCCGCGAGGAGCGCAAACGCGAACAAAAGTTTATTGAGGAACTACTTTGTCCGCTGTCCGATCTTCAACGAAGACGGCTCATTCTCAACATAGTTGAGGGTTTATCACATCATGAGATAGCCAAACTTGAGGGTGTAAGCCAAAATGCAGTAAGTCTTTCCATTGCAAAAGCAAAAAGACAAATCAGAAGCCGTTTTTGGACTTGAATTGTAAACATTCTGTTAATTTTCGAGAAAAAGACGAAAAAGGGCTTTTCAAAACGGGCTAAAAAATGCATATAGTAGAGGCATTTATTTTGCCCTCCTGAATCTTGAAAATTGAATACTGAACAACAGGTACTTCAAACGCCGTAGTGTGTAGTACTTTAATTTCATTAAAGTACGCGACGACCGCTCGTGAAAGCGGAGTGCGAGCGCGTGTAGGTAAGCACCTTACCCTATAAAACACAGGGATAATTTTTAATGTATAACTATATATTGACTTTTATAAAAAAGTAATGTATATTAATTGATATAATAAATCAACAGTAAGACATTTGTGCACAATTAATTAAAATGAATACAATAGGAGACTGACTATGAAAAAAAGCATTGAAAAACTTATTTGTCCTATGAGATTGGGAAATGTAAATGCCGCACAACGTAAGCCTTTAGATGAGTATTTAAGTGACCATTCATACATTGTTTTTTGCACGGCATTCAGACGTTTACAACAGAAAGCACAGGTGTTTTCTCTTGAAACGGATTCTGCAATCCGCAGCCGATTAACACATTCTCTTGAAGTAGCAGATACAGGGCGTCGTCTTGCTACATCAATAGCTAATGATTTAAAAACTAAAGCTGAAGAAAAAGATATAGACGAAATCTGTATAGCAGCTATTGTTGAAAATACTTGTCTGTTACACGATATTGGTAATCCTCCATTCGGTCATTTTGGTGAAATAGCTATTCAAAAATGGTCTAACGATCATGGAGAAAAAATACTTAAAAAAGCAATGAATATACGTAAAATAAATAATAATCATACAAAAGTACTGCTTTCTGATTTTATTAATTTCGATGGTAACCCACAAGGAATCAGAACATTAATTCATTTAAATGGTATACAAGATCAAGGTTTAGATGGTCAGTACGGTCTTAATTTAACTATACAGACAATTTTAAGTGTAATTAAATATCCTTCACATAAAAAAATAAAAGATTCAAAGAAAATTGGCTATTTTTACAGCGAATTAGATGATATTAAATTTTGTTGTGAAAAAATAGGATGGACTACAGGTAAGAAATTTCCTCTGATGTGCATAATGGAAGCAGCTGATCATATTTGTTATGCTCTAAGCGATATATCAGATGGAATCGAAAAAGGTGTTATAACTTTAGCGGATTTTTGCAGAGATTTATTTGAAGAAATTAAAATCTCAAAAGACATATCAGAAAAAAGCGATATAGAAGGTTTAGCTATAATTGAAATTTTAGAATCCTATAAAAGAATGATTCAAATGTCTGAACAGTCAAAACAATATATAAATGGAAAAACCAAAAAACCTGATTTTAAGGAATTAGATGAATTTATAAATAAATTAGATGATGATATAGAAAAAAACGGCTCTGATTTTGTAAAAATATGCAGAATAATATGTTACAATTCACATAGAGAAGCTAATTTGAACCAGAAAAACAATCTTAATAATTTAACAATAACTTTATGCCGCTATCTAATGAAAGTTGCTAAAAACAATTATATATCAAATTATGACAAAATCTTAAATGCTTCATCAAATGAAGAATTATTATTCCCCGACAAGAGTCGGGCAAATATACTTTTAAATTCTATAAAGAAAATTTGCAGAAAAGATTTATATCGTTCTTACGAAGCAGAAAAGGTAGAAATATCAGGTTATAGAGTAATAACAGGCTTGCTGAATCATTTTAGTATATTGTTGACGTTAAGCTCTAATCAATTCAAAGATTTATTGACTTTAAAAAATACCGGTACAGAAAGCAACGAATTAAAATTGATTAAGCATGACACGGAATTAAGAGTATTAAGTCGTGTTTCTAATAACGCATTGAATACTTATACAAAATTCTTGAAATTATATAATAACGACCATACATATTACCCATTTAAAGAAGAGGAGTTTAATGATGTAAAATTATCCGATGATGAATTTGAATGGTGGCTTAGATTTCATATGATAATTGATCATATCAGCGGTATGACAGACAGATTTGCACTTGAAACATATCAAATGTTTGAAGGGATAAATATTAATTAAAATACCTAACTATGTTTTTTTACGTCCCTCCTTCAAGCGGCTGATGAGCGATATTCACGACGGTGCAGTCAATATGGTTCTCGTGAAAGACCTCTCCCGCCTCGGGAGGAACTACCTCGAAACGGGTAAGCTTATCGAAGACGTTTTTCCCGAACTCGGCGTTCGCTTCGTGGCTTTGGGCGACGATGTGGACACCAACCGCGAAAACCTCGACCTTGACCTAATGCTACCGATGAAGAATATCTTCAATCAGTATTACCCGGCGGATTGCAGTCGCAAAACCCGACAGGCACTCAAAACTAAGGCGGCAAGAGGGGAGTTTATCGGCTCTCAAGCCCCCTACGGCTACAAGAAGTCGAAAGCGGACAAGCACGTTTTGGAGATTGACGAAAACACCGCTCCGACCGTTCGCTGGATTTTTGAATCGGCGGCTTATCAGGGCTACGGCTTCAACAAAATCGCACGGGTACTCTCAGAAAAGCAAGTCCTCACCCCGACGGCATACACCGCGAAATGCAAGGAACGCGAGTTTCCGCGAAACCCTTACGACTGGAACTTGGTTACAATCAAGCGTATGCTTGAAAACACCACATATTTAGGGACACTCGTAAGCGGAAAGCGGCGGAAGCTCTCCTTCAAAAGCAAGCGGATAACCCGTATGCCGGAGGAAAAGTGGATTGTTATCGAGAACAACTTCCCGGCGCTGATTGACGAGCGGCTTTGGGACGATGCCCACAACAAGCTTTCCACACGCAAGCGTGAGAGCAAGACGGGAGCAGTCAACATTTTCGCGGGTCTTCTGCGGTGTGACCGCTGCGGTTACTCCCTCACGGCTTCAAATGAGCGAAACGTTCCGCCCTACTTCACCTGCAATACATACCGAAAAAAGGGCAAGGAAACCTGTTCCGCACACTATCTGCACTATGAAGATATTTATCGAGTGGTTTTAGCGGACATTCGTGAGAAGATAAGCACCATTCGTAAGAATGAAGCGGAATTTGAGCGTGATATTCGCAAGAAATTAGGAGCAATAGCGGACAGTAAAACGGCGGCGTTGCAGGACGAACGGGAGAAGCTCCAAACCCACGCAAAGGAGCTTGACAGGCGGTTTGACATACTTTATGAGGATCGCCTCAGCGGACTGATTACCGATATTAAGTTTAAGGATTTGTCCGCGAAAATCGAAACGGAACTTGAAAAAACGAATAAAAAGCTTACCGAGCTTGGTGCAGAGATTGATAATCAGTCTCATACGGAGACGAATGTCACCTCTTTCACTCAGCTTATAAGTGAAATCAGTCAAATTGATACCCTTGACCGTGAAATTCTCAATCGGCTTATCGACAAAATTGTTGTTAGCGACAGACAACGGACAAACCTTGGTTTTACACAAAACATTACCATATATTACAGGTTTTTAGGATATTTTGAGGTAAATTCTGTTGCTAATTAATGCACGCGGTCGCTGGTTCAAGTCCAGCAGGGGGAGTCCATGCATGAATTAGTGCAATATTAAAAGGCTTGACGATTTGTCAAGCCCTTTTTCTTTTATTTACACTTAAACTGTCTGACAATCTCATTAAGGTTATTAGTCAAATCCGAGAGCTCACGGCAGTTCGCCGCGCTTTCCTCGGTTGAAGCCGAGTTTTGGTCGATTACTGCGGAAACGGCGTTCGTAACCTGAAGTGCAGACTCGATACCGTTGCTTTGTTCGGTGCTTGAGGCGGCGATTTTTTCGATAAGCTTTGCACTTTCGTTGATGCCCTCCACAATTTCGGTAAGGGAGGCGGCGGTTGCTTCGGCAATCTTCGCGCCGAGGTCGGATTTTTGGATTGAATTTTCAATAAGAGCCGACGTTTCTTTTGCGGCGGTTGCGGATTTTGAAGCAAGATTTCTTACTTCGTTCGCAACGACTGCGAATCCTTTCCCGGCTTCTCCCGCTCGCGCCGCTTCGACGGAGGCGTTGAGAGCTAAAATATTGGTCTGGAACGATATATCGTCGATCGTCTTTATAACCTTGCTTATGTCTGACGCGGCAAGCGTTATGTCGTTCATTGCGGCGGTCATTGAAGACATCTGCTCGCTGCCCTTCTTGGCGGAAGAGAGTATCTGCTCGGAAAGCGCGGCTGTCTTTGCCGTGAGGGCGTTGTTTTCGTCCGCGTTCTCCTTAATTTTCCCGACAACCGTTGTAAGCTCGCCGAGTTCTGCGGATTGTTCGGAAAAGGACTGCGCGAGAGTTTGGGATTGGTCGGAAAGCTGAACCGATTCCGAAGCGATGTTGTCAACCGCCGTATTAATCTCATGAAGCGCGTCCGACATACTCTTTGACATAACCTGTATCGAAGCGTTAAGTTCGTCGTGTTCGCCGCGGACATTTATAACCGGCGTTAAGTCCTTCCCTGCAATAATCTTCATAACCGCAGTCTGCTCTCTTACAGACTGCTTTAGTTTTTCAAATGCGGAAAAGAGCAGGTCGGTTTCGAGGGACAACCCGTATGTAACATCGGTGTGCTTTTCGTTGTCGCCCTCCGCAAGCGTCTTTGCCGCCTCGGTAAGCTGCGCCATCGGAACGGTAACACGCTTCTTAATCGACATAGACAGCGAAACTGCAATTGCAACAAAGATAAGCGGACAGCAGACAATAATTGTCAACACAATAGGCAGAATATCCTTAACAATCTCGGAAGAAGGCGTTGCGGTAACAATATACCAGCCGGTTGTTTGCAGCGGCACAGACGAATAGATATTGCCGCCCGCCTCAACCAGTTCGGAACCGGAGAGTATCGGCGAGAGCACCGAAAGCTCGGTGTCCTTAATATTCTTGAATGTGCCGTCGTTATTCGGCGCAAAAGCCGCGTCGGGGTGAATAAAGATATCGCCTTTTGTGTTCATGAGGAAGGAATACCCCGAAAGGACGGCGGTGAATTCCTTGTTGGCTGTTGCGATAATATCGGAAACGGTTGTAAGGTACGAGTCAATGCAGGTAACGCCTGCGTCGGCGTTTTGCTCGTTAACCGTTTCGGTGAATGAAAACGCGATAAGCCCTGTTGAGGGGTCGTAGTAAGGCTCTATAATATTAACCTTGCCGGGGTTCTCCGCCGCCGCCGTATACCACGGGCGCGTCGTCGCAACCCAATCGGCAGTCGGAACCCAACCGCCCCCGAAAATGCCGCTGTTGTCGGGTCCCGCCCAATACACTTCGGAGAACACGCCGTCTGACGCTTTTAGCAGCTCAGCGTAATAAGAAAGCATTTGTTCTTTTGTAAGTTCATCTGCATATGTACGCATAAAAATCGCGTTTTGGTTTTCCGCCGTGGAAACCTCCGTTAACCAACCGTCAATCTCGTTTTTAAGAGAAACGGTTTGTTTTTTAAGTATCTCCTCTTCGCTTTCTCTCGCCGTGTTGTAGACGAGGATTGAAGATACTACTGTTATTAAAAGAAGCCCGGCAGCCGTAAATGCGAGGATACGCTTAACAAGATACCGGCTTAAATGCTGTGCCATACATTTCACTAAACCCTTTCAGATATAAAGCCTTTCCGATTACCATTATACACTAAAAAAACCGATTAGTCAATGCATTTGATTTCCAAAAATATAAACAATGTTTAAAATATATTTAAATTAAATATTGAAAGTAGTTTACAGCAACCTTTAAAACTTGACATATAAGAACAATTATGTTATAGTTATCATATGAAACTTTTCCACATTTCCGACCTTCATTTGGGCAAAAAGCTTTTTGACTATTCGCTGACAGAAGATCAGGAATACATATTAAATTCAATCCTTAACTTAGCCGCAAAAGAAAAGCCGGAAGCGGTCTTAATTTCTGGCGATGTTTTCGACCGCAATGTCGCCCCTACGGAGGCTTTGCGGCTATTTGAGGACTTTTTGAGCGGGCTTGTTACACTTAAAATCAGGGCTTTTATTATAAGCGGCAACCACGATTCCGCCGACCGGCTTGCCTTCGGTTCACGACTTTTCGGGAAAAGCGGCGTCTATATATCAAAGGTCTTTGACGGTAAAATTACGCCGTTTACGATCTATGACGAGTATGGGGAAATAAATGTTTACCTAATGCCTTTCCTTAAGACCTCTCATGTTAAGCGGTATTTCGGGACAGATGTTAATAATATTTCCGACGCCGTAAAAACGGTTGTTGACAGTCTTCAAATCGACCGCAATGCGCGCAATATCCTTCTTGCACATCAGTTTGTAACAGGCGGAGTAACAAGCGGCTCGGAGGAAAGCAGTGTCGGCGGGACGGATAACGTTGACGCAGCGTGTTTTACCGCGTTCGATTATGTCGCCCTCGGGCATCTTCACGGCAGTCAGAGTATTAATAATACGAATATTCGTTACTCCGGCTCTCCGCTTAAATATTCGTTTTCGGAAAGCGCGAAGTCTGTTACCGCCGTCGAACTCGCGGAAAAAGGCAGAATAAATATCCGCGAAATTCCGCTTGTTCCGAAGCGGGAAATGGTTAAAATTAAGGGCTTGTATCTAAAAATTTCGGCGCGGGATTTCTATAAAAACTTAAACAGGGACGACTACTTTCATATTACGCTGACGGACGAAGAGGATATGCCGGACGCGCTCGGGAAACTTCGGGCTTGCTACCCGAATTTAATGCGGCTCGAATACGACAACAAGAGGACAAAAGCGGGCGGCAGCGTTTCCGGCGACTTCGACGCGGCAAAATACAGCCCGATTGACCTTTTTGAAATGCTTTTTAAAAAGCAGAACGGGAAGTCAATTTCACCCGCCCAGCGCGTATTTACAGAGGAGCTTATAAAAGAGGTGTGGGAAGAATGAGACCCTTAAAACTCACCGTATCCGCATTCGGACCCTACGCCGGGAAGACGGAACTTGACCTCGCAAGGCTCGGGACAAGCGGCCTCTATCTTATAACCGGCGACACCGGCGCGGGGAAGACTTCTATCTTCGACGCGATAACCTTCGCCCTGTATGGGGAACCGAGCGGCGAAACCCGCGAACCGTCGATGCTAAGGAGCAAATACGCAAATGACAAAACCGAAACATTTGCAGAAATTATATTTTTATACAGCGGCAGGAAGTATAAGGTTTGGCGCACCCCGAAGTATGAAAAACCGGGTGGTAGAACCCACAACGCCGAAGCGGAGTTAACCCTCCCGGACGGCAAACTCATAACCGGAAGCAGACAGGTAACAAAAGCAGTCGGCGAAATTATCGGAATCGACCGCGCACAGTTTACACAGATTGCAATGATTGCGCAGGGCGATTTCTTAAAGCTTCTGATTGCTCCGACAGAGGAGCGGGAGAAGATCTTGCGGCAGGTTTTCTTGACGCAAAAATACCTCCGATTGCAGGATAGATTAAAAGACGAAACGGCTGTGGTTTCCGGGCAGTATAAGGACCTTCAAAAAAGCATAGATCAGTACGTCGGCGGGATAATCTGTGAAAGAGATAAACTGCTTGAATTACCTACCGATGAAGTTATTGACTTGCTTGAGAGGGTGATTAACAGCGACAGGCTTCTTGAACAGCGCGAAAGCTTAGCACTTGCAAAACTTGAAAGCCTAATATCAACAGCGGACGAAAATTTAGGCAGCTCTATTCAATATAATAAGACGCGTACAGAACTTGCAAGGGCGAAGGAAAACCTTGAAGCTTTGACAAAAAGCCTGCCCGATTTGCAGTTAAAATTTAACGAAGCGGAGAGAGGTTTTGAGCAAGTCTTGCCCCTTACCGCGCAGATTGCCGCCGAGAAGGCGAAACTTTCGGAGTATGATGAACTTTCAATCGCAGCAAAGAGCTTAAGCGAAAAGAAAGAATCGTTATCGCTTTTAGACCGAAAGCTTTTTGACGAACGCGAAAAAGCTGCCGCCGCTTATAAAGCCGCACAGGACGAGTATATAAACTCTCGTGAACAGGCTGAAAGCTTGTATGCTAAATACGAAAGGATGAGCAGGGCTTTCCTTGACGCACAGGCGGGAATCCTTGCCGAAAAGCTTGTTGACGGGGAACCTTGCCCTGTCTGCGGCAGCTTTGAACACCCTTCGCCTGCTTCGATTTCAAATGAAGTCCCCTCCGAAAAGACGATAGAAGATGTAAAGAATAAAGCCTTAAAAGACCGCAAAAATGCAGAGGAAGCAAGTGCAAGGGCGGCTTCGGAAAAGGAAAAATCGACGTCAATAATAAACGATATTAGTACAGCTATTGCCGCCGCAGAGGCTCATATAACAAATCTTGAAGCGTCAGTTGTAAAGCTTAAATCGTCGCTTGCGTACGCCGATAAATCCTCGGCAGAGAAGCATATTGCGGAGCTTATTAATAAGAAAACGGAATTCACAAAAGCATATGAAACCGCAAGAAAATCCCTTGAGGAAGGGAAGGCAAATATAAGCGTCTTGCAGGCTGAAATTGATACTTTGGGGAAACAGCGACAGGCAGTTTACGACACAGATAAACTTATGGAGGAAAGAGCGGAACTTGTAAGGCAGAAAAACGAGGTTTCAGACAGGCTTACAGACGTTAAAACTCGACTTAATACCAACAGGAATATTCACAAGAACATAAGCCTGAAATTAGCCGAACTTTCACGCACGGAGGAGCGTTACAGATGGATCAAATCCCTTTCGGATACAGCGAACGGGCAGGTTAACGGGAAAAAGAAGATACCGCTTGAAACTTTTGTACAGACTTCATATTTTGACCGAATTATCCGCAGGGCGAATGTTCGCCTGATGATGATGTCGGGCGGGCAGTATGAACTTAAGCGGGCGGTTGATACGGCGAATAACAGGAGCCGTACCGGGCTTGACCTAAACGTAATCGACCATTACAACGCCTCCGAGCGAAGCGTTCGCACCCTCTCCGGCGGGGAATCTTTCATGGCGTCATTATCGCTTGCGCTGGGGCTGTCGGACGAGATACAGTCGGCTTCGGGCGGAGTTAAACTTGACACAATGTTTGTGGACGAGGGGTTCGGTTCGCTTGATGAGAGAAGTCTGTCGGACGCACTGAAAGTGCTTGGGAATCTTGCGGAGCAGAGCCTTCTTGTCGGGATAATTTCTCACGTTTCCGAACTCAAGGAGCGGATAGACAAACAAATTGTCGTAAAAAAAGACCAAAGCGGCAGTCGGGTTGAGATTGTTGTTTAACAAAAAAGCGGCTGAACACTCTGTCCAGCCGCCTTTGTTTATATTAAACTTTGAGTGTAAACTTAGCAACATTCTCTGCAAGGACATTCGCCTGTGCCTTAAGCTCTTCGCTTGATGCGGCGGATTCTTCTGCTGTCGCGCTGTTTCTCTGAACAACTTCGCTTACTTGGTCAATACCGTTGTTAATCTGACCGATTGCGTTCGACTGTTCTTCGGAAGCTACGGAGATTTGGCGTACTATCTCTGCGGATTGGTTGATACCTTCAACTATCTCGTAGAGGGAAGTTGCTGTTTCGGTTGCAACCTGTGCGCCGAATTCAGCCTTCTTCATGCTGCTCTCGATAAGCGCGCCTGTTTCTTTCGCAGCGGCGGCGGACTTGGAAGCAAGGTTACGAACTTCGTCCGCAACAACCGCAAAGCCTTTGCCTGCCTCGCCTGCTCTTGCTGCCTCAACAGCCGCGTTGAGTGCTAAGATGTTGGTTTGGAACGCTATGTCGTCGATTACCTTGATAACCTTCGAGATGTCTTGAGACGCCTTGTTGATTTCCTGTACCGCCTCTGTCATTTCGCTCATCTGCTGGTTGCCCTTTTCGGCGTTTGCTTTTATCTGGAGAGAGAGGTCGGCGGCGTTCTTCGCCATATCGGTATTGAGCTTTGTTTTTCCGGCAACGTCTTGAATCGACGCGGAAAGTTCTTCAACGGTTGCGGCTTGTTCCGTAGAACCTTGGGCGAGGGTTTGCGAGCCGCTTGCGATTTGGTCTGCGCCGCTTTGAACCTCTGATGTTGCGACATTGATTTCGTTTAACATTCTGTTGAGGTTGTCGATAAGTTTAACCATTCCATAACCCGATTTGTCAAATGTACTCTTCGGAGTATAGGTTATAGTAAGGTCGCCCTCTGCCATTGCCGTAACGGCTGTGGTGATGTCGATTAAAGTATTATTGATATCAATGAGCTTGCGTGCGCCTTCGCCGAGCTCGTCTTTAGACTGGCAGAACTTCGCGCTTGCCGCCCATTCCTCGTCGGAGTATTCGGTTCTGCCCTTCGCGAGTTCGTTCATGATTGTAATAACGAACTTGAGCGGTGTAACGATTGAATTTGTAATATAGATTGCGAAGGCTATTGATACAACCAGAGCGATTGCGGAAACTATAATAACGATTAAGAGCCCTGCTGTCGAAGAATTAACGATACCGGAAAGCTGTCCGTTTAGGGATTCTGTAATCTTAGCGATACCGGCGTTTAAGTTGTTGCCGACTTCGGGCGCAACGGTTGTAGCTGTTGCACTATCCACGTCAACCTGATTAATAACTTCAACGAAGTGATCTAAACTTTCTACATAACCGTTGAAAGCGTCAAGCATGGTCTGTACGTTTGCGCGAACGGTTGTGTCGGCAATTGAATCTCTTAATTCTTCAAGATTTGTTACAACATTAGAAGCGGGGGTGTGGTAGTCGCCCGCACCCACAGCACTCATCTTGCCGATAATTTTTGAACCGACAGCACGGAAAGTAGCAAGATTGTTTGTGATTTCATACAAATTGTTAAGTTGATCAAAATGCACATCTACCCTATCGTTAGTAACAACGCTTGCTTGAGTTTCGTCATAGAAAGTTACCCAGAGTTCGCCCAAAGATGCGGTAACAATATTGCCGTTTTCAACGCAGATTGCGGAAGCGGCGTTAGCGTCAAGGTAGCCTTGATTTATACTTTCAATAAGTGCGTAGTATTCTGTAAGACCGTCCTTAACGAGGTTCATTTCAGCACCCGCAAGGCGGTCGGAAACGGCGTTTCCGGTAACGGTGTCATATGTAGTTCCGAACGATGCGTCAAGGACTTTCTTCTTTTCGGTGAGTTCATTGTAGGTCGCTTCATTATACATGGTGATGAACTTATTAGCACTGATACGATATGAGTCAAGGTCGTTTTGCGCCGTCATAACGGTGTCGTTAATGGCAACAGCCCTTGTAACGGAACCGCTCTCCGAAGCGGAATTGGAGCTAACCACGACAGAAACCACAGCTACAATAAGGAGCAGTATAATCGCAGTGCCGAAGCCGATGAACATCTTCTTTGAAATTTGTAGATTTTTCATAGAAATCCCTTTATTCAAAAACAAAAATTTGGCTATTTGCGCCAGATTTACTTTAAAAAAGCACAAATAACCATCAAACACACACATTATAACACAATTTTACCGATAAGTCAAGTGACTTTTTAACATTTTATTATAATTTATTTAAACCTTTTTTAAACATTGTGTTTCTGCACAGTGACAATTGAATGATTAATCTTTATGGAATTAATTAGCTGTCCGCTAAAGCATTAGACAAAAAAACGCTCTGTTCGAGCGTTAATTTTTTAAGCGGCTGCTGACTATGTTGTATACTTCCTCATCATCTCTTGCGGATATTGCGAGTACCTCCATAATGTTTTGGTCACGCTTTAACCGGTATACAATGCGTAAACCCAACTTTTTAAGTTTTAGCTTCAAGCAACCGGTAAGGTTGTTACTGCGTTTATTTCCCAATGGATTTCCGTATCCGCCTTCGTTTTGCGGCAAAGGATTCATTAAAGCTTTAGATACACTTTTTAATACCTGAATACGCTGCGAATTATCCAATGTTTTCAAGTCGTCTGCCGCATTTTTAGAATAAGAAAGTATCCAGTTCATATCAGTTCATCGTCCTCGGCGTTATCAAGTTCTTCTTGAGAGATATCGAAAGCCGACATTATTTCACTTTGACTGAATGAAGGTTCATCGGAAAATTTGTTAAGTCTTTCCGAAACTAAACCCACAAGATAATCATCGTGAATAAGCTCGTTTATTACATCATAGCGTTCATCGGAAAGGCTCATAAAAGACTTTATGGAATTTTTGTCGTAACCCTGCCCCCATAACGTAAGTGCGGTATTTTTGCATATGTCATCTATAAAAACTTGAATAGCGTTATCATAAAGATTTAAGTAACCGTTAAAGCTGTTTTTAACAATTCCGCGTGTTGCATTAAGCATTAACATAAGGTTTGAGTAGTCTCGGTTATTGCTTACAGTATTCACACCATTCATCATAACATCATCTCCCTGCTCTTATTATATCGCAATTTTCATGAAAAGTCAAGAAAAGGACTAAAAAATCCTACGCCAAAAGATTAATTTCTTGTTTTTTTATATCCGCTGTTTTAGAGAGCATTGCCTCCGCGGTTTGCGTATTAATCCGCCTGATTTGAAAGTCGAGCATCTCCTCAGCCATGTCTGCGTCGCGGATATGGCTTTCGGCAGCGGTTATCTTTTCCTCTTGGATCCTTCTCACATTAAGCATATGCGAAAGCGCGTTAAAATCCGCGCCGGCGACTGCCCTCCGCAGACTCACGTAGTTAATCGCCTCGTCCATCTCGTCTATTGCAAGGTTCGCGTTAAGCTGGGTCGCGACGCTTACAAATTGCCTTAGCATTGCAAGCGTCATCAGCACCGGAATATCGGTCTTGTACAAGTCCTTAGAATACGCGCCGACTTGAAGCCAAACCTTTTCCGGGCGGAGCGGGTGGTCGTAAAAAATCTCGTGCGCAGCCGTCCCTCTAAATCCTTCAAGCCGGTATTCACCCGGCGAGTCGGGGATATATTCGATATGGAGCGACTTGAAAGTCGTACCGTCCGGGCGGTTTACATCAACAATCTCAGCCGCCATCTGCGGGAGACCCTCTGCTATAAAAGCGTCGTTTAGGGCATCAAGAAAGTCGCCGTCGGCGGTGTATTCACCCGGCGGAATCGTCACGGTATGGGTAGACAGCGCGCCGTCATTTATAATGTCGAAAACAAGCTCGTTGTTATCTTCGGAGAAACTAAAACTCCCCGTCATATCTACCCTGCCGTTGGCGTAAACGCTGCCGTTGCTCGGAACTGCCGTTACACCGTCCTGTGTGGAGTAAATCATTCTGTAGAGCCAATCGGACGGCGCGCCGGTTATATTGAAAGAGTTAATATAGCCGGGGTGAAGCGACTCAAAACCGTAGTTCGGATACGTCTTAACCCTTGCGGACAGACTCGGATGTGCGGAAACCTGTGCAGCCATCTCGTTGTAGAGCTCAGATTCCGTATAGATTCCGGCAGGAATAGTAATATCATAATTCACGCCGTCGTAAAACGCAAATCTGACCGTGTTATTCGGCGGCGCAATCTCTGTGTCTGCGTCGTGCGAGCCGCTGTTATAACGGTAAACATACCCGGCTGTCGGGAGAGATCCGGCAGAGGGCGGGCGTCCGCTAATGTTGACGTTGTTTGGGTAGGAGCGGAAAAGTGAATTTGCAGCGTTGCCGCCGACGCTACCTAAGTTTACGCCGATAAGTGAATTGCCGGCTTTTGAATTTGTTATACGAAGATAGTTTGAAGAAAGAGAAGCGGAAGCTCTGCCTCCGAGCTTATTGTTAACCTCCGCAACAAGCGCGCTTCGCGAATACATTCCCGCCGTGAGTTTAAGCGTTATGTCCTCCCCGTTAAGGTTCATTGTAAGGGTATCGTTAACGCCCGCAGTTATCCTTGTGTATTCCATAACCTGACGGGAGCCCTGAACATAGCCGGAAGATGTACCGTAGATGCTTGTGTCGCCTTCGATTTTATGTATAGTGCCGTCAACGTACGACAGGGAACCGCTTGTGCTTTGCGGGAGAAGGTCCGCCGCAATCGGTCCGCCGAAATTTGAAAGTGACTTTGTTTCCGCGATATTCCCGAAGCTTATTCTTCCCCCGGAGTCCGAAACGGTTATGTCCGTTATTCCCGCGTCCCGAAAAGCCGTCTCAAGTGCGGCGGCAAATTCTGCGGCGGTGCTGTATGTACCGTCCGGGATTGTAATGTTATAGCTTCCGCCGTATGAAAAGGAGAGGTTGCGGTTGCCCGGACCGACGGTTACGGGCGTGTAGTTCTTGCCGATTGAGCCGGAACCGGTGCTGCCGGGGGTCGGACCCGAACCGTCGCCGCCGGATATAACCTGTTTGCGGTCGGTGTAGTTTTTATTCCTGAAAACATCGTCGTACATTCCGGTTTTTGCAATTACAATATTTGTATTAATATTTTTCGCGGTAAGCCGAAGCTTCCCCGCCTCAAGTACGATATCAACGTCATCGGTAAGCCCCGCCGCGTCAATCTCCGACTTTAATTCGTTAACAAGCTCCGAAACGCTGCCGTACTTTCCGTTTGCAATCGTAAGGTTATATGTATTTATATTGTCGTCTTCATCGGTGAAGGTGAAATTTAAGCTGTTGTTATCGTCGTCAAATCTAATCCCGGCAACAAAACTGTCCGAGAGCACCCGCGCCCCGGTATGGGAAGCAAGCACGGTCTTTTGCGGATAACTTAAATTATCGAATAAAATCGAGTCGGGCGGCAGCGGAGAACTCGCCGAATCAATATACATCATGCTTCCGCCGAAGCCGTCGAAAATCTTTCCGTTCGTTTCAAAACGCAGAAAGGGGTCGTCTGCGTTAAACTTCGCGGTAACGTCCGCACCGAGCTCTTTAAACTTGTCGTTTAGTGTGTTAACAAGAGTTGCCGGCGGGTAGGAACCTAAAGGCAGCTCGAATTCATAACGCTCGTCGTCAAGGTAGAATGAAAAGGTGTTGTTGCTTCCGGTTGACTCGTCAACGACAAGGAGGCTGCCGTTTTTAAGGCGGGTGTCGCCGTCGATTATGTCAAGGTCCGGCACGCCGACGTCGGCGTCCCCGTAGAATAGTTTTTGCTCATTGTAGTAACTGCCGTCGACTATATTTTCAAGCTCTTTTGTTATCTCTTCAAATTCAAGCTGCAAGGCGGCGCGGTCAACTTCGTTGTTGTAGTTGCCGTTCGCGGACTGTACAGCGAGGGTTTTTTGCCGCCGCAAGAGTTCTTGCATTGTAGACATAGCGGATTCAGCGGTCTTGTACATCTGAAGACCGTCGTTTATATTAAGCTGCGACTGTTTAAGCCCCGCCATAAGACGGCGCATCTTTTCGGAAACAGCAAGCCCCGCCGCGTTGTCTGAAGCGCGGTTTATCTTAAGTCCGCTCGAAAGCTTTTCGGTTGTCTTGCCAAGCTTCTTGTTGCCCGCTGTAAGGTATCTTCCGACAGCTTCGCTTACGTTGTTAATTATCATTTTTGCCTCCTACTCCGTCGAAAATCTCTGCGGATTTTGATTAAACTTTACAATAGAGTACCGTTTCGTTATTAATATTGTTGTGTTGCTTTAAGAGGAATTTGTATTCCGGCACAAGTTCGCGGAGAAGCCTTGGTATTTCGATAATATCTTCCGGCTTGTGGTAAACGCAGATTGCAAGTTTCGGCTTATATGTATGAATGAGGTTTTTCGCGCCTAAAATTGCATCAATTTCACTGCCCTCTATATCCATCTTGATAAATGTAGGCTTCTCTTTATCGGCAAAAAACGAATCAAGTGACAGAACAGGCAGCTCGATATTGCCTTCGAGCTTAAAAGACGAAGCACTGGTGTTTTCGTCTTCAAACATAAGCGTTGTGCAGTATGAATATACGCCTGCCTTTGTGATGATAATGCGAGGGTCGTTTTTTATTTCAGGTTTAACCTGTGCGAGATTTTTTTCGCTGGGTTCAAACGCATAATACTTTTTGAATTTACCGCCGGCGTCGTTAATATAACTTTCGGCAGTGTCGCCGTTGTAAAAGCCGCAATCTGCGAAAATTTCGTCTTCTTTGATATCCATAAAGGGGATAAAATACTGCGGAAGTTCAAAAGACATTTCTTTTATCGCGCCCAAATAACAGAGGGCTTTATTAAGAATAATTTCGCGGTCGCTTTCATCCTCAAAAAAGTCCCAAGCTTTTTCAAGGTAGTAAAGTTCTTTTTTCTTGCAGCTGATTCCGTGACAGGCTTTTGAGAAGGTGTAGTCAAAAGGGTCGGTTACACGGGGGAACCCGAATTCGCGAAGTTGGCGGATTAAATCGTCACGGTCTTCTTTATCCCAAATAGCAACGACAATAACCGCTCCGCGGTAATTTTGCAATACATCGGCAAGTGACAATACATCAAGTCCAAAAGCTTTTCCCGGCTCATTGCCGCAATAGGCGATAATCTGGTTAATGCTGTCTTCAAGTTCGGCAATGATGAGCCTGCTTAAGCCGAATGAAGGGCATAAAATAATCTTTTTATCGAGGTCGAGTCTTGACAGCGGCGGGTTTTTAAGGTGTTCTGTTACCTTTTTCATCAAATCGTGCATCTTTAACACACACCTCTTCATTTTATTTAATTATACCACAAATCATTTATTGCAATATATGTATATATCGTAAATAAATTGTAAAATATCAGTTTTTAATACATAATGATATTGAAAAACAACAGATTCTTTTGTATAATTAATGAAAAGATGTCCGATTTTGACGGAGAATAGATATGGATATTAAAATACCGCAAAGCTTTCAGGATATACTTAACACAGACGAACGGTTTTCAAGTTCGGTAAATACAGTAATAAAAAACGCAGAAAACTATTTTAACACCGATCCGCCTGAGTTTTTTCCTGAGTATACTCTTCACGGCGTGAAACATATTAACAAGATTCTTGAACTTGCCAAAGAGTTGATCAGCGAAAAATCGTTAAGGGAGTTTACGCCTTGTGCGATGGCTGTTTTAGTGTTGTCTGTAATCCTCCACGACATCGGTATGTTTGTTAAAAAAGCTGGCGTGAAAAAAATACTCTTTGATGGTACAATGAAAGAGGAGTGGAAGAAATATTTTGAAGAGGCAAGATATTACGGTAAATATAAAAAAATAAGGGCATTTGGAAACGACGATGAAATCGAAGACATTCCCGTTGATACAGAAAAATGGAATGGAATACACATAAAAATAATCGGGGAATTTTTACGAAAACACCACCACGAAATATCAAGGGATATAATAACCGGCAAATTCCCCGGCGAAACAGATCAAGATATATTTGGCAACACTGCGTTTGGAATAGATTCTACCGCTCCTTCATATCAAAGAAATGATTTTAGATTCCTCGTAGGGAAAATCGCAGAAAGCCACTGTATAAATATTCGCGAAACAATTGTATCACTTTCCGGTACGTTCAGCGCACAAACAGTTCACAACGGCTTAGTCAGTAGAAAAGTTCCGGTATTTTTTATTATGTCAATTCTGCGTTTAGCTGACCTGCTGGATGCAGGAGAGCACAGAGCTTCAATACTTGTTAAAGACGCACTTGGTATAACTTCATTAAATTCACAAGATGAATGGGCTTGGAATCAGCACATAATGATAGAATCAACTGACTTTGACAAGGAACAAGGGTTATTAAATATCGATGCGGCTCCTGATTCCGGGACAGAATTCATTAAAATGTCAGAATGGGTAAAATACATACAAGCCGAGCTTGATACATCATGGGCGATAATCACACAATATTACGATAAAAATAAATACTCACTTACGATACATATTGTTAATTGCAGAGTTTTTGATGACGGTTATATAAAAAATATGAACAATAAATTCGTTACAGAGCGGGCGAATTTTAAAGCATCGCCGAATTTGTTGCCGATGCTTGTTAGTCCGCTCTATGGCGATAATCCTACATACGGCGTTCGCGAACTTGTTCAAAATGCAGTTGACGCTTGTAATGAGCGAGCTCATATTAAGAATCAGCCTGCCTTTGAAGGAAAAATTGATGTATCAGTCGATACAGAGAAAAAAACTTTCACCATAAAAGATAACGGCATAGGTATGACAAAGGACGTGATATTAAATCATTACTTAGTTATAGGTTACTCATACAGAATCAGCCCGCATTATCTGCAAAACTTCGTTGAAAACGGCAAACCGAAAGTACCTCGAACCGGACGTTTCGGGATAGGCGTTTTAGCTATGTTCTTAATAGGACCGTCTGCAACGATAAAAACTCGTAATTATGCTGAGGATTTAGGTTACGAGTTTACCGTAAAATTTTCGCCGCTTGATGTTGAACTTCAACAGGAAAATATTGAAATTAAGCGCGTTAGTTGTGATATTGGGACGGAAATTACGGTGGAACTAAGTGACGACTCAATAAAATTCTTCAAAAATAGGTTTATCAATGTTGACGACCCACTGCTGCTTGAGTGGAATCAATGGTATTGCTTTTCTTTACCTGCAATAACATATAAAGTAGACGACCATGAGCTGCCTAAAATAGTAGGTATATTTGAATTAGAATATGATGGTAACCCAGTTATATGGAATAAATTTAATAGTGAAAATTTCGCTGAGTATTATTGGACTTTTTCTGAGTTTAATGGTAGAGTAGGTAAACCGTTATTCTGTAACGGCATTGCGATTCCGTCAATACCAGACTGGAAAGATTTCAGCCGCGAAAACGGTTTGCTTGTAGAATTACCGACTATATCTCTTAGTGACCCGTTCAATAGACTGGACTTAAATTTATCGCGAAACAAATGTCATGAAATACCCGAACGCGAAAATCTATTACGCGAGGTATACAAATACATTATCGCAAAACTGTTGACCGCTGATTTTTCTTCTCAGAGTAAAATTGACGATAACATACGCGATGGCTTTGAATATACCGGTAAAGAGAAATATAGAGGTTATCGTAAAAAAGCTGCCTTCATAATAAAAGATAAGAGCTTTTCATTGCTGTCAAAACCGTTTTTGGTACATACAAATCCAAAAAGAATAGCAATCTTTTGCTCCGAGTATTTAGATAATAATCTTGATAGCCTTATCTATCCTAATTGTGAGTGTTTTAGTTTCTTTAAATTTGCTGACGGTGATTTTCAGGAATATTATTATGTGTTTGAAAATAGGTTGCCTTTCTCATTCGACTTGACTGATTTTACGCAGGAAGTCAACCTCCCATCTTTATATAAAAGCAACTTAGCACTAAGGAATTTTTACATAGATAAGAACTTTCTTGACGATGAAATTAAGGAGATTTATATCGATGTCAAACTGGAAGGTTGTAGAGAAACAATAATAAATTCCGAGGCATATTGCGACACTTACCAAGCGAATTTTAATACTGAGTACGAACCGACAGAACCGTATAAACTTCCGGATTCAATATTATCCGTATACGATTATTCAATTGATGTTAAGCCTGACAACCCCGATAACCTCATGCTCCAACAGATTCGCGACTATCTATTAGCAGGTAACAAAGACATTTGGATTCCTTTTGATATGAAGGAACGCATAAAGAAGTTTCCGACAGCATTTAAAAGTCTATCAGAAAAGTTCCCGGAAGTCTTCGATAAATATAAAGAAGCAATTGAAGAAATAAAAAATAAGTCTTAATTATGCGTTAAATTTATACATTTCGATTGCACGTGGATTCTGTCCCTATCACCTTGAAAAACTATATAAATTCTCGATAAGTCGCGACAATGTAATAAAAATAAAAGCCCTCTAAGCTCCTGTAACACAGGCTCTCAGAGGGTTTTTAATTCGTCGAGGCGACGAGACTTGAACTCACGGCCTCTGCGTCCCGAACGCAGCGCTCTACCAAACTGAGCTACGCCTCGATACAGAAGACAGAAGCGAGAATACAGAAGAAAGATTAACTTTTTCTCGGCTTTGTTTTCTAATCATTTTGCGGGGGTATAGGGAGTTGTTGCTTATGCGGGTTCTGTTTCAGGGGAGGTCTCCGCTTCGCCGGCGGTTTCTGTGCTGCCTGTTTCGCGAAGTTCATCGATTACAAGCCGTACGCGGTCGGTTGGACGTTCTAAGAGGGAGGTTGCATCGGGGGAAAGGATAATTATGCGGGCGGGGGAATCCGCGAGAACGCCGTCTGCAAGGTAGGAGAGGTAATCCGGGAGGATTATGGTGTCGGGGGCGGCGTCGGTGTCGGTGGTGGCGGCGTCGTCGTCGGTGTCTGGGGCAGTGGTGGTGGCGTCGGCGTCGGTGTCGGGGGCGGTGTCTTGGGCGTCGGTGGTGTCGTCGTCGGTGTCGGTGGTGTCGGCGGTGTCGGTGGTGCTGCCCGGGGTGCCGATGTTGTCGCCGAAGTTTGAGAAATAGCTGCCGGGGAAGGTGTCAAGGCCGGCGGCGGTTAGGTCGTCGGAGAGGTAATACACAAACCTGCCGAGATCGATATCGGCGTTCCTTATGTCGTTTTCAAAATCGTCAATACCGGGCAAGTCCGGCAATGCTTCTTCATCCGCCGGAACAGGACCTCTGCAGAGGATAAAAATGTTCGCATAAAGCTCGTCAAGAGCAAGCAAATCATTTACCGCCGGGATTAGCAGATAAGTTATTCCGGCGTTTTTTAAGGAGGTTAAGTCCTTGTTTGCAATCGGGCTTTGGGTTATAAGCAAGGCGGGGGAAAGCTCTAAAATTGCCTTAAAATCGGGGTTGGCGGCACTCCCGCAGTCGGCGTTATCAGCCTTTGCCTCGGGGGGGTAATCGCAATACTGCCCTACGCCGATAAGCTTATCTTCAAAACCGAGTTCATATATAATCTCGGTAATTGCGGGGGATAGGCAGACTATCGTCTCCGGCGCGGTGTCAAAACTAACGCTGTAGACTGTAACAGGACTGGCTTCGGCTTCCGTCACGGTCGTAATTACAGCCGTTTCGGTTGCTTTCGGTCTGCCGATGGGCTCACAGGCGGTTACTGCAAGTATTAATACAAGTAATAATACATATTGTAATTTTCGCATTCTGTTAACCCTCAATTTTTCACGCTATATAATTATATATCATGCGAAGCATTAAATCTTGTTTATTTTATAGCGAAAATGTTAAAAAAATATTACGGAAATAGTTAAAATAAACCTTGATTTTTTCATAATTATCTGCTATAATAACATTATAAGCGCATATCTGCTTTAATTTTGTGAACATAATGTAAATTTTTTGAATATAGGTGTTAATATGTATTACTATATCAGTACCGAAGAGCTTGAAGAGCGGATAAGGACGGAGCTGCAAAAGCAGTTTTCGGTTACGCCGATTGAGGCTTCCGATAACCAAATTTACAAGGCTTGCTCCCTCGTCGTTATCGCCATTTTGCGCGAAAAACGCCATAAATACAGCTCGAAGATTCACTCCGAGGGGCGCAAAGAGGTTTACTACCTTTCGATGGAATTTTTAATGGGGCGGTCGCTTAAGACTTCACTCTTTAACCTTGGGATAAACAACCAAATCGACGAAATCTTCAAGAAATGGGACGTTCCCGCCGAGAGAATTTACGACAACGAACCCGACGCGGGTCTCGGAAACGGCGGTTTGGGGCGGCTTGCGGCTTGTTATCTTGACGGGCTTGCTACCGACGGATATTCGGCGATGGGATATTCGATTCTTTACGAATACGGGCTTTTTAAGCAGAGTCTTCAAGACGGCTGGCAGAACGAATCCCCCGACAACTGGCTTCCGGGCGGGGAATCTTGGCTTGTTAAGAAGCCCGACCTGACGGTTGAAGTGCATTTTGACGGGGAGATTGTCGAGAGCTGGGAGGACGGTTTCCACGTTGTTAAGCACAAGAATTACAGCATAGTTAACGCCGTTCCTTCCGATATGTACGTCTCGGGTTACGATACAGACGCGGTATCAGTGTTAAGACTGTGGACTGCCAACGCGCCCTCCTTCGATATGGCGAGTTTTAACAGCGGCGACTACGCCTCCGCATTGTCGCAAAACACCGTTGCGCAGGCAATTTCAAAGGTACTTTACCCGAACGACAACCACTCCGAGGGCGTGTCTCTCCGTCTTCGCCAGCAATACTTCCTCTGTGCGGCGTCAATCGGGGACATTGTAAACCAACATATGAGCGTTTACGGCACGCTCGAAAACTTCCACGAAAAGGTTGCAATCCACATAAACGACACCCACCCGACACTTGCTATCCCCGAGCTTATGCGTGTCCTGCTCGACGATTGCGGCTATTCTTGGCTCAAGGCTTGGCACATTGTAACGAACACCTTCGCGTACACCAACCACACCGTCATGGCGGAAGCCCTCGAAAAGTGGGACTGCAACCTCATGCGGCAGATTCTGCCCCGGATTTTCACCATAATTGTTGAAATAAACACCCGCTATTGCGACGAGCTTATGGAGCGTTACAACGACTCCGGCAAGGTTACGCGTATGTCTATAATTCAAGACAACCGCGTCCACATGGCGAAGCTCTGCGTCTGCGCGTCGAATTCGGTTAACGGAGTTTCAAAACTCCATTCCGAGATAATAAAAACCGACGTTTTCAAGAACGAATTTTCCGACACACCCTATAAATTCAAGAATGTCACAAACGGCATCGCCTATCGCAGATGGCTCCTCCAAAGCAATCCCGGACTGACAGACCTTTTGGAAGAATGTATCGGATCGGGGTTCAAGAAAAATGCCTTCGACCTCATTAATTTTATTAAGTTTGAAAATGACGAAGCGGTGCTGGGTAAACTTGCGGAGGTTAAGAAGGTCAACAAGGAACGCTTCGCGAAGTATGTTAAATCGGCGTACGGAATTAAGCTTAATACCGACTCAATTTTTGACGTTCAGGTTAAGAGGCTTCACGAATACAAACGCCAGCACCTCAACGTAATGAATATCCTTGCGGAATACAAGTACCTCCTCGACAACCCCAACGCCGACTTTGTCCCGAAGACTTACATCTTCGCCGCGAAAGCCGCGCCGGGATACTATCTTGCGAAACAGATTATCAAGATGATATGGTGTTTGGGGGACGAAATACGGAAGAATCCGCGTGTCGGCGAGAAGCTGCAGGTCTTCTTCCTTGAGGACTACAAGGTTACGCTGTCGGAGATTTTAACCCCCGGCGCAGAGGTTTCGGAGCAGATTTCCCTCGCGGGGACGGAGGCTTCCGGCACCGGCTGTATGAAGCTTATGCTCAACGGTGCGCTGACAATCGGCACACTTGACGGCGCGAATATCGAGATAAAAGAGCAGGTCGGTGCGGATAATATATTCATCTTCGGCATGACCGCCGACGGAGTGTTAGCGAAACAAAACCAAGGCTACCGCCCCGAGGACTATTACAACAACAACGAAGTAATTAAAAACTGCATAAACAAGATGTACAACGGCATCGGCGGAACTAAATTTGACATGGTTGCCGACTCCCTCCGTCAAAAAGACCCCTACATGGTTTTAGCCGATTTCGACGCATACCAGACGGCACGTATGTACCTCGAAGAGTGCTACAAAGACCCGCTCAAGTGGAATAAAATGTCCCTCCGCAATATCGCCGGTTCCGGTATATTCTCGGCGGACAGGGCGGTTGAGGACTATGCGAGAGACATTTGGAAACTGAAATAGATGGAAGAAGAAAGCAAGCAAAGAGCGTACGAACTTCTGTCCTCCGATATTGAAGTCGGGACGGCGGCAGGTTTGACGGCGATACACAAATATGTTTTTGACGGCGTTTTCGACTTTGCCGGTAAGATACGTAACAAGAACATCGCCAAGGGGAATTTTCGCTTCGCTTCCGCGCTTTATCTAAGCGAGGTTTTAACAAAAGTTGACGAAATGCCCGACGAAACTTTTGAAGAAATTATCGCGAAGTACGTTGAGATGAATATTGCTCACCCCTTCTTTGAAGGCAACGGGCGCGCAATGCGGATTTGGCTCGATATGCTCCTTAAAAAGCGGTTGGGCGTATGCGTGGATTGGGCGAAGGTTGACAAAAACGCCTACCTTTCGGCAATGGAGCGAAGCCCCGTTAACGACCTTGAGCTTCGGACACTGCTTAAAACCGCGCTGACTGATGACATTAACAACCGCGAAATATTCATCAAAGGCATCGACCAATCATATTATTACGAGAGTTAAAAAACCAAATGCTTATTTCCGTAATTGTCCCATGTTATAACGAAGAGGAAGTCCTCCCGTTCTTCTACGAAAAGATTCTTGAAGTAACGGACAAAATGACCGAAAAGTACGGCTGCGAATTCGAGTTTTTGTTTATCAACGACGGCTCGAAGGATAAGACGCTGCTGCTGCTCAGAAAGTACAATGAAGCCGATAAGCGTTTCAAGTACATTTCATTTTCGCGGAATTTCGGCAAGGAATCGGCAATCTATGCGGGGCTTCAAAACTGCCGCGGGGACTATGCAGTGCTTCTTGACGCGGATTTGCAACACCCCCCCGAGCGAATTCCGGAGATGTACGAAGCGGTAGTTAACAATGACTACGACTGTGCGGCGACAAGGCGGGTTTCAAGGCAGGGCGACTCGAAAGTGCTTGCATTCTTTTCGGACAGCTTCTATAAAATCAACAACAAAATCTCGAACACCGACATAAAAGGCGGCGCGCAGGACTTCCGCTTTATGACAAGGCAGATGGTTGACGCAATCCTCTCCATGTCCGAATACAGCCGCTTTTCAAAGGGCATCTTCTCGTGGGTCGGCTTTAATACCAAGTATATTGAAGTCGAAAATACGGCGAGAAAAGCCGGCAAGAGCAACTGGAACTTCTGGAAGCTTCTTTCCTACTCAATAGACGGCTTCACGGGCTTTTCAACCGCACCCCTTCGCCTCGCAAGCATCTTGGGGATTGCCGCCTGTATTGCGGCGGTTGTTGCCGCGATAATTTACCTCGTTCGGTATATCGTAACGGGGGAGACCGCCGGGGGCTTTTATACCCTGATGTGTACGGTGCTTCTCTTCGGCGGGTTGCAGCTTCTCTGCATAGGAATCTTAGGCGAATACCTCTCGAAAACCTACCTTGAAACTAAACGCAGACCGATTTATATTGTTAAAGAGAGTAAACTATGAAACAAAAATTCGATATTACCGGCATGGGTTGCGCGGCGTGCGTTAACAGGATTGAGACGGAGGTTGCGAAGCTCGCCGGGGTCGGTGACGTTAACGTTAACCTTCTTAAAAACTCGATGGAAGTGGAGTTCGACGAAAATTCCCTCACCCTTGGGGCTATTGTTGACTGCGTTAAGGGCGCGGGGTATGGGGCAACGCCGGTTATGACGGAAATCCCCGAAAAAAAAAACTAATTAAATCGGAATCCCCTGCGGAGCGGGCAAAAAAAGAGACGCGGAAACTTTTAAGGCGGCTTGTTATTTCGGCTGTCTTTGCGGTTCCGCTTTTTGTTTTGGCGATGTTCCCGATACCTTTCCTACATACCGTTCGCGGCGCGGGTGTGTTGATGCTTGCGGAGCTTCTCCTGCTCGCGCCGATAGTTGCCGCCAATATTGCTCTAATTAAAAAGGGTCTCTTAAACCTTGTAAAATTTCGCCCCGATATGGATTCGCTTATTGCGCTCGGGGCGTTTGTTTCAACCGCTTACGGGATTTACACCATGTTCCTTGCAATGCTCTCTTACGGCAAAGGCAACCCCGACCCCGCTTTTGACACCCTCCACAGCCTCTATTTCGACTCCGCGGGAATGATTTTAACCCTAATTACCCTCGGCAAGTTCCTCGAATCTAAGGCAAAAACCCGCACAACCGACGGCATAGAAAAGCTCCTTTCCCTCGCGCCGAAGACCGCCCGCGTTTTAAAACCCGACAATACCGAAGAGATTGTCGAAGCGGAACAGGTCGAACACGGCGAAATTATCCTTGTTAAGGCGGGCGAAACAATCCCCGCGGACGGCAAGATTATCGACGGCGAGGGGAGCGTTAACGAGTCGATGTTAACGGGCGAGTCCTTGCCGGTTGACAAGCGGATTGACGACCTTGTTACCGGCGCAACCGTCTTAATTTCCGGCGCGGTTAAGGTTGAAGTTACCGCAACGGGGCAAAATTCCGCCTTCGCGAAGATTATAAAGCTTGTTGACGAAGCAACGGGCTCAAAAGCCCCCGTGCAGCATCTTGCGGATAAAATCGCTGGGATATTTGTACCGATAGTAATAATAGTCGCAATTATTACAAGTTTGGGTTGGATAGCTTCCGGCGCGGAAGTTTCCTTCGCGGTGTCCTGTGCGGTCGGGGTGCTTGTTATTTCCTGCCCCTGCGCGCTTGGCTTGGCAACCCCGACGGCGGTCATGGTCGGGACGGGGAGAGGTGCGCGGATGGGTGTTTTTGTCAAGTCCGCCGAAGCCCTCGAGAACGCCCACAAGGTTAACACAATCGTCCTCGACAAGACGGGGACAATTACCGAAGGGAAGCCGAAGGTTGTCGCAATGTACAGCGGTGTCGGGCGCGACATTACCCCCGGGCGTGAAATCGCAGGGGAGCTTGCGATTGAGCTATTAACAATTGCTTCCGCCCTCGAAATGCAGTCTTCCCACCCCATTGCGAACGCCGTAATGGCGGAGGCGCACCGCGTTAACATCTTCGCCGAATCGGTCGAAAATTACCGCTTTATCGAGGGGCGCGGCGTTGTCGGGGACATCGGCGACAAGGAGTGTTACGGCGGAAACCGCAAGCTCATGAAGGACGCCGGGGTTGACATTACCGACTGTATCGAAGCGGAAATCCGCTGTCAAGACCGCGGCGAAGTGCCTATATATTTTGCGAAGGGTAAGCAGCTAATCGGGCTTATCGCGTTCGCCGACGAAATACGCGAAAGCAGTATTGAAGCGGTTAAAATCTTCAAGAAAAATCATTTGAATGTAACAATGTTAACCGGCGACAACGAAAAAACCGCCCTCGCAATCGCCAAGAAGGCAGGGATACAGAGCGTTATCGCGGGGGTCCTCCCGGAAGGAAAAGAGGGAGAAATCCGCAAGCTTCAAGCCGACGGCAAGCTTGTTATGATGGTAGGGGATGGGATAAACGATGCGCCCGCCTTGGTCCGCGCCGACTGCGGGGTTGCAATCGGGCAGGGGACGGACGTTGCAATCGACTGCGCGGATATTGTCCTAACCCGCTCCGACCTCCGCGACGCGGCAAAGGCAATTACCCTCTCAAAAAAGGTAATGCGAAATATCTCGCAAAACCTTTTCTGGGCGGTTATCTATAACATTATCGGAATACCCCTCGCCGCCGGCGTTCTCTATAACCTCACCGATATGACAATTCCGCCGATGTTCTGCGCGCTCGCTATGTCGGTGTCGAGTTTAACGGTGGTGCTAAACGCGCTGCGTCTCGGCAGGCAGAAGTTTTAGTCGTAAATAAGTCTGCCTTTTTCGTCGGGAATCCCGGTAAGGCGGTAGAAATAGGTGTTAATAACGTCCCGCCACTCACGGGCGTTTATGTCCTGTAATGTAAATCTTCCAATCACTTCAAGAAAAATCTCGTCCGGGATAATACCGTAAAGTTTGCCCCACGTTTCCGCCATTTCCAAAACACCTTCTGCCCCCTCAAAATGCGTGTCATAGATATACTGTAAGAGGGTCTGCTCGGACTTTAGCTTATAGTCATAGGGCAGACGGTGAAAGAACAAGAGCAGTTCTTCCGGGGTTGTCTTAGGGTCTTCATACAAGGCGGCTAAGTACGGGTGGTATTGCTCTGTGTAGCCGGTGCCGGTGGAATTTCGCTCAACCCCGATATGGGTGTGGTTAGCCTTGTGGTAAGTCCCCCACTTGTCGAACTCGTAACCTTCCGGAGACGGTCCGTAATGGTAATGCGGCGTAACCATCCACCCCAGCGCAAGCGGCGAAGTATACATTTCGTATATTCGCTTTGATTTATACAATATTTCGGCAACTTCGGGAATATCACGCCCGAAGTAGTTTTTTACCCAATCCGATAAAATCGCTTTCGCGCTGTCTTTGGGATTCTGCCCGAACCGCCCGAAGGCATATAAATTCGCCTCCGCAAGGGGATTGCCGCAGAGGAACTTGTCGTCCCCCACATTCGCAACCCCGCAGATTGCCTCAATCTTACTGCCGGAGATGTCCGCTAAAGTTTCCGTGTCCGAAACGGGACTGTTAAAATACTCTTCCCACTGCACAGCGAGGGCAAAGAGGTCTATTTGCTGCCCGGTGTATTCCTGCGTTATCTGTAATTCAAGAGCTTCGCGGGTGTTTGACATATTCCCTAAAAGCGGCGAGAGCGGTTCGCGGACCTGAAAGTCCATCGGACCGTTTTTTATCTGCAAAATAACATTGTCGGAAAAATCGCCGTCAAGCGGCGCGAATTCGTCATAAGCGGACTTTGCGCGGTCTATATTATCGTTTCGCCAGTCTTGTTGACAGTCGTAAACAAAGCACCGCCAGTATAAAACCCCGCCGTGAGGGGCAAGAGCGGCGGCGATAACATTCGCGCCCTCCGCCTGTGTCCGCCCGAGTTCAGCCGGACCGTCGCGGAATTCGCTGTCCGCCTTGACAAGAAACCCCGCCAAGTCGGGAACGAAGCTATAAACAATATCGGTCTGCGCTTTCCACCAGTCCGCAACTTCCGGCTCAAGCGGGTCGCAAGAGGGCAAACCGCCTAAGCTTTTCGGCGCGGAAAATTCAATCGCGATAAGAAGCGAAATTCCGTATTTGCGGAAGATTTCCGCGACCTTCGCAAGGTCGGGGAGGAACTCCTTTGTAATTAACTTCGCCGAAACGGCGTTGACGTTGACGTTATTGAGGGAGATTTGATTAATCCCGATGCTGCCCAAGAGCTTTGCGTAGGCGACGATTTTGTCGTTATCGTAATCGAATTTGTTGTTCTTAAAAAAGAGAGAATTGCCGGCATAGCCGCGCTCAACGCTCCCGTCCATGTTGTCCCAATGGTTTATTACTCTGTACTTAAACATATTGTTTCCATTCTGCCGCAAGTACGGCACAAACAGTGATTGATTTTTTTGTTTCCCCCGCCTTCGGCGGGGGAAATAACTACTTTAACTGTAACATAATTTCCGCCTCAAGTCAACCCTTGACAGAGGAAAATTTTTGTGCTATAATTAAAAAAAGAGGTTTTTAATTATGAATAGATTTACGCACCTTATTGACCTTGACGATTTTCCCGTTTCATATATTGAAAAGATTGTGAATCTGGGCGCGGATATTGCTCTCAATACCGCGAAATATTCCGAATACTGCAAAGACAAGGTTTTGGCGACGCTTTTTTATGAGCCGTCTACAAGAACGCAGATGTCGTTCCAGACAGCAATGCTTCGCCTCGGGGGGACCTTAATCGGCTTCGACAACCCCGAGACGTCCTCCGTCGCGAAGGGCGAGAATTTGAAGGACACGACGAAGGTTGTGTCTTCCTACGCCGACATTATGGTTATGCGAAACCCCGTCGAGGGGTCTGCGAAGGCGGCGGCGATTTCAGCCGACTGCCCGATTATCAACGCCGGGGATGGCGGACATCTCCACCCGACGCAAACCCTAACCGACCTCCTTACAATCAAGCTCGAAAAAGGGGAGCTCGAAAACCTTACAATCGGCGTTTGCGGCGACTTAAAGTACGGGCGGACAACCCATTCCCTCTGTAAAACCCTCTCGAAATTTTCGGGCAATAGATTTGTCTTTATCTCCGCGCCGGAACTCGCTATGCCCGATTATATCAAGGATATTTGTGAATTTAAGGAAATTTATTCGCTCGAAGACGCCTTGCCGGAACTTGATATGCTCTATATGACAAGGATTCAGCGCGAACGGTTCACCGGTACGACCATGCCGCAAAAATACATTTTGACAAAAGAAATGCTTGCTGCAATGAAACCCGACGCAATAATTTTGCACCCGCTCCCGAGGGTTGACGAGATAGAAATTGCGGTTGACGACGACCCGCGCGCTAAGTATTTCTTACAGGCGAAGTACGGCGTCTATGTTCGTATGGCTCTTATAATTGAAATTCTTAAGAATGAATACCCGACAAAATTACTAAGCGGCGAATTTTCGGACAAGATTTGCGAAAACGAAAAATGCGTGACAACAAAAGAAAAATACCTCCCTCAAAGCTTTAGCCGCAAGGGAGATACGATTTTCTGCGATTATTGTGAATCATTAATTACTCAACAACAAATTCCTTAATCTGGTCGAGGAATTTTGAGCAGTCGGCGTCGGAGTTGATGGTCATATCAACAGGCTTTGTAAGGTCCATGGAGAAAAGCCCCATGATAGATTTCGCGTCAACAACGTATCTTCCGCTCGAAACGTCCACTTCGTAGGGGCAATCGAGGGTTGCGTTGACGAATTTTTTAACGTCGTTGATGGACGAGAGTTTAATTGTTCTGTTTTGCATAAATTTACCTCCGGTTTGTTCCTTTTTGTGTTCCTAATATTATTTTAGCAGATAAAATATAGTTTGTCAAGTGTTTTTTATGAATTTGCCATTATTTATGGAAAGCCATGGTAAAAGTCGCGTTTTTTTCATCACATTCGGCTGTAAAGTTAACCTAACCGAGACCGAAGCGATGAAAAAAAGCTTTTATGAACAGGGTTTTTTGTCCGCCCGGTCCGAATCGGAAGCGGATATTTTCGTTATTAATTCCTGTACCGTTACCGACACCGCCGATTCTAAGCTTAAAAAAACCCTTTTTCGGCTTAGGAAAAACTACCCCGCCGCGATAATTGTGAAGTGCCCCCAAAAAGTTAGACAAACTTTTTAAGAAATTGTTTTATCTGACCTCTGAAACTTTTCCGCCGTACGGCGGAAAAGTTTCAGAGGTCGCCGTTTTTCGGATTATGCTG
>JAISGY010000047.1 GCA_031262835.1 Ruminococcus sp. | reverse complement strand
GTTCATAACCGCGAAGGGTGTCGATGCGCTTGTCCTTTTTAAGGAGCGGCTTTTTCGATTCTAATACATCCTGACTGATTTTATCAAGATGGGTTTGGAGCATGAGGGCGAGGGAAAGGCGGTTTTTTTGCTTTAACATTCGGGCGAAATGCTTGTCACAAAAGCCGAGCTTATTCGTCTCAATCCGAACGTCGGGCTCCATCATCGCCGCGCCCATTATATATTCAACCGTGCGCTCGCAGAGCTCATTTTCCATTCGACAGAGCGGGCAAGAACATTCGTCATTCGGCTCTAAAACTTCGGTTATGGGGATTGTTAAGATAGACTCACGCATAGCTCTCTGTTCCTTATGTGGTGAAATAGAAATTGTTGGGCGACGCCGGCGAAGGGGTGCGAAATAAAGGGGAAACCGTCGGGGTAAAACTCCGCCAAGGCGCGGTTAATCCAGACGTCGCGGGGGAAACATTCGAGCCGCCCGAAACCGTAAAGAAGGGTGCATTCGGCGACTTTCGGACCGACGCCCGAGATTTTCATTAATTCACTCCGCGCGGATTCGGTCGGCATTTTTTCGACGATATTTTCCGCCGCGCTTTTGGGGTCGGCGTTCACCGCGCTTTTTGGTGTTTCGGTTAAAATAACCTTGCCCGACAGGACGTTTTCCGCCGCGCTTTTGAGGTATTTTTCCCTGAAACCGGTCTTCGCGAAGGCTATGTCGGTGAGTAAATCTTCGGGGGTCGGAAAGCGGTTAAAATGCTCGACAAGGCGGTTTATTATAAGCTTAATCCGCGGGATATTATTATTCTGTGAGATTATGAACGAAATTAAAGTTTCCCACGGGTCTTGCTTTAGAATGCGGATTCCGCCGCAAAAATCTATCGCGCGTTTCATCGTCGGGTCTGTGATGAATTCGCTCTTAATCTTTTCATAATCGCGCCCGAAGTCGAAATATATGTCCCATTTTGTTAAAAATTCATCTTCGGTTACGTCATGAAGAATTATCGTTTCGCCCTTTTGCTCCGCGTTAACCAAAGTGCGGAACGCCTGCCCGCAATTTAAGGTTAAATTTAAGTCGAACCCCGGGCAGGTTACGTATATATCATTTCCTTTTGCGGCGTATTTTCTCAAGCTTTTTCTTTTCCTTTTCGGTCGTGGGGATGTAAATATAATCGTCGAAGAGGGCGGTGAACTTCGGGGGGATAATCTTGTTTTTGTGAAGTTTCCCGAAATACCAGTGGGTGAATTCGGCGTTTGTTCTCACTTCGTCTAAGAAAAAATGTATGCGGGTTAAGAGGTTCGCCTCATATGCCAAAAACTGCTTGATACTCGCCGGCGCCTCGTGGGTTACGGCAATGTCGAATTTGTTGTCGTGGTCTTCGAGAGCCTCGCGGGCGGTTTCGATTTCGGTTTCGGTCACCGCCTCTTCCCCCCACCAGCGGTTTTGCATTTGGCGTTCCGTAATATCGTCCGATACGCCGCCGCCGAAGGCGAAAACCCGCGTTCCCGAGAGGTTAAAGATGTGCCCGCGGCATAAGTGAAAAAGCCGCCCGGATACGCTGTGAACCCGCCCGCCGCAAAAATCCTCGACAGGATATGAATTAATCAGGTCGTAGTTATCATGGCAACCCTCGACAAAGAGGGTGTAAAATCTTTTCTTGCCGATTTTTTTTAATATGCGGTCTTCCTTATCGGTCTTGTCCCATAAAAAGCCGAAATCCCCGGCAACGATAAGAAAATCGCCCTTTTTTAAGAGGGGGAGTTTATCAAATCTTGACAGGTCGCCGTGCATATCGCCGGGTATACAAATCAACGTATTTTCTCCGTAAATTTAATCACAATACATTATAGCACAATAAGTTGACAAATGCAATAGCTATATGTTAATTTTTAAGGAAAGATAAAATATGGATACGAAAAACCGCGTAGCAAAGGTTATTGAAGGGCTTTGTCCTTCAAAAGACGACCCGTCGGGTTCATATACCGGCAAGCCTGTAAACCCTCATGAAAAGCCCGTTCAGGATTCCGACGATTTGTAATAATTTGTGAACTCTCTGTAATGGACAAATTACCCCCGTATGGTTTATAATTACTGTACGGGGGTAAATTTATGAAGAAATTTTTACCGATAATTTTGACAATTTTAACTTTAGCGGCTTGTCAGACCAAGACACCCGCAACGACAACAACGACAACTACAACAACAGCGGCAACAACAACGACTGCAACGACTGCAACGACAACAGTAAACCCCTTCGCAAAGCGCGAATTCACCGCCGATTACGGAGCCTCTTCAAACGCGGCTTTAGGGGGTTTGGTTGCGTTTGATGATAAGTTTATATACTATACAACCGACAACAGGATTCACGGGCGAAGCCTTGATGATGAGGTTAGCCTTAAGTTCGAGCTTGTCGCGGAAACTTCGCCTATTAAAAACATCTGCGTTTACGGCGAATATGTCTTTTACGCTGTTGACGGAATGGTAAAATCCGTCCGAAACGACGGCGGACCGGGGCTTAATATTAACCCTTCTGTCGGGAGCTTCTTTTACATGGTTGACGATACTATCGTCTATACCCTTCCAAGCGGCAACACCTATATTCAGGACGTTGGCGGCGCGGACCCCGTAAACCTCGGTAAGTCTGCAAGTTTTATCAACTTCGCAAACGGTGAGTTAACCTACGCCGACGGGCAAAATATCAAAGTCTATAACCTTGCAAAAGGCGAATTTACCTTCGATTACGCGTCTGACCGCATGATAAGCGGGCTTATCCGCTATGAGGATAAAATTATCTATCGCGCCGTTTCTTCTGCAAACGACAGGGACATGACCGAGCTTTTAATCCTTGACGTTAAGACGGGTGCTCTCGATTCCGTCTTCGCGGGGTCGCTTAACAAGACCGTTAAACCGGGGGACGAATACTTCTCGGGGCAAAGCTGGGTTTCCTCTGCGTTTAATGTTAACCCAAACGATGAGATGCTGTACTTTAGCTATCTTACCGATTACGACACAGACGGCTTCCACAAGAGGGCTATTTACCGTCGGGATTTGGGCGAAATAGGCAGTCAGGAAGTTTTAGCCGAAATCTCCGAAACACCCTACCCCAAAAACCCCCCTGACGCGGCGTTCTATTCTACACCGGACGGAGTATTCTACTTTAATACGGACGGAGAGCTTGTTAAAATATGAAAAGACTGTTATCAATACTTGCGGCGGCACTTCTTCTTGCGGGCTGCAAAGTTGCCGAAACCCCGGCGGAGAGCTTCGCGGTCACGAAGGTTATAACTACTGTTCCGACGGCGACAACCGCTGCAACCGTTACTTACACCGAAATTTATCACCCCTCGGGGATAAAAAGCGTGCAGCTTGATATTCCTATTCCCGAAAGCGGGGCTAATGTTGTTATAAAAAGCACGGCTGATTGGGAAGAAACCTTCGGTGTAAAGCCGCCCGTCGAGGGGATAACCCTTATGGAGAGTTTCGGGCAGTACGTCTGCTATCGGTATGAATACCGTGAGGGCAACAATATTGTTACCGGTATCGGCTATGTTGACGTGTTAACCATGATTAACTATACCGTAAGGGATATTGTAACCCGAGACCCTTCTACCTACAAGGACAAAATGGAAGCAATGCTTTCGTCAAACCTCCCCGAGTATATCCCTAACACTTTTAGGTTCGACGACGGCAAGCTCTACTTTTACGTCTACACAAGTTGGTCAGGCGAAAATATCGCCGCCGACAACGGCTACCACGGGCGGACGATTTTTGAGTACGACTTCTTATCTACTTGGACGAACTTCGGAATGTATGAAGACGACCCCGAAAAGCCGTTTAGTCTTAATCCTTCCCCGCCGCCGCTCCCTTCCGAAGTTCCGGAGATTCCTACAGAGGCGGTTATTTCCTACGGGCAGGTTGCCGATACCGAGTATATCAAGGCGGCGAATTCCGCCCAGTTCGGCTATCTTGCCTATAACGAAGACTACGTTTTCTATCGGGGCAAGGACGGTAACTTGTATCGCAAAACTTATACCGAGACCGAGACAGGTTTAGCAGACAAGGGCGATATTTTTATCGAGATAAAAGGCAACCTTAGGAACATCTGCGTTTCGGGGGAATATGTTTACTATGTCGAGGGGACGGGGGAGACGGAGGCTGCTGCCTATAAGATTAAGATTGACGGCGGGGAGTCTGAAAAGGTGCTTGACAACGTAGGGGATTATTTTTACGTCTACGGCGAGACTTTAGCCTATACCGCGAATGACGGCAATTTGTACCTTTTGACAGACACGGAAAAGCAGATTGACACCCACGCCGAGGCGGTTAACTTTACCGACAATGAAATCAGTTACATTGACGGCGAGAATTTTAAGGTTTACGATATAAGCTCCGGGCAGTTTAAGCTGCATTTGAAACTTCCGGTTGCAGGGGTTGACAACATGGTTAGGTATCGCGACAAGCTTGTTTACCACTACCGCTATGGGGTCGAAAGCCGCACATACACAGGAATCGGCTTCGTTGACCTTCCTACCGGGGAACGGCGGGACCTGACAATGACGTGGACGGAGTATAATGAAAACGCGCTCGGCGGAAAACTTATCCCTGCCGGAATGAATATTTTTGACGGCATACTCTATTTTCATCAGTATGATGATTATCGCGGGGACGGCTATTACGAGCGGAATGTTATGGGTGTGTTCCTTGACGCGGACTCTGTCTTTTATGCGGGACAGGCGCGCTCCGACACGCCTATCCCGGAAAATTTCCCCTATTTCTACGGCACTTCCCACGGACTTTACGAATTCAACACGGAGTATAATCTTTCCTATATTGACACTGTTCCAAAACTTTAAGTAATTTATGTAAATTTATAAAAAACGCTTGCAATTATCATTTAAATATGTTATAATTAATAAGTTTATTACGCAAAGAAGGTACATATTAAAATGATAGGCGATTTACATTGTCACTCGAAACTTTCGGACGGCTCCTTGGGGCTCGAAGATATTATAATGCAGGCGAAGCGGACGGATATTGACTTTATTTCAATAACCGACCACGATACTTTAAGTTCGCTCTCAAGAATAAAAATCCTCGGGGACAGATATGGGGTTAACACCATTCCCGGGGTTGAGCTTTCAAGTTGGGACAAGAAGCGCGGGCGGAAGGTGCATATCCTCTGCTACGCGCCGAAAAAGCCCGACCGCCTCGAAGGGCTTTGCATGAAGTCCTGCGAAATACGGAAAGTCTGCGCAAAAGAGATGGTTGAGCGGGTGATGAAAATCTATCCGATAACCCCCGAAGGCGTTATGCGCCACGCGACCGGCTCCAAGAGCATTTTTAAACAACACATCATGCACGCGCTTGTTGACCTTGGCTATACTACCGAGATTTACGGGGACTTAAACGACACCCTCTTTAACCTCAAGACGGGGACTTGTATAGTTGAGCGCGAATACCCCGACGTTAATTTTGTTACAGACCTTATTCACTCTGCGGGGGGTGTTGCCGTTCTTGCGCACCCGGTCTACTACGATTCGCTTGAGCTTCTTGAGGAACTTGCCGAGTCGGGGCATATTGACGGAGTTGAGGCTTATCACTACACGGCGGATGAGGCGGCGGAGTCGGAAATTCTTGATATCGCCGAAAGGTATGACTTAATAGTTACCGGCGGTTCGGACTTCCACGGGCTTTATAACGCGAAGGCGTCAAGCCTCGGGAGCCGCACAACCGACCGCGATAATATTGAAAAAATCTTAAAGGGAACAAAAAAGAAAGAGGCTGCACTAAGCTGAATATGAATCCTGTTGACGCTCATGCTGCTTGGCGGGGGAAGATTGAAGTCGTCTCTCGCGTTAAAATCGACACAAAAGAGGCGTTGTCGATTGCCTACACGCCCGGTGTTGCCGCACCCTGCCTTGAAATTAAGGACAACCCCGCCTTGTCGTTTAGTCTTACAAGGCGGGGCAGTCTCGTTGCCGTAATTACCGACGGAACGGCTGTCCTCGGCTTGGGGGACATTGGGGCACTCGCCGCAATGCCCGTTATGGAGGGGAAATGCGCTCTCTTTAAGGAGTTCGCGGGGGTTGACGCGTTCCCGCTCTGCCTTGATACAAAGGACACCGACGAGTTTATTAATACCGTGAAACTCCTCGCCCCGAATTTCGGGGGGATTAACCTTGAAGACATCGCCGCGCCGCGCTGTTTCGAGATTGAGAGGCGGCTCAAGGAGGGAAATTTGGGGATTCCCGTTTTCCACGACGACCAGCACGGAACTGCTATTGTCGTTCATGCGGCATTGTTAAACGTCCTAAAACTAACCGGCAAGACTTGTAGCCAAATAACCGTTTGTATAAACGGCGCGGGGGCGGCAGGCTGTGCAATCGCCCGGCGGCTTATTTCCGTCGGCGTCGGGAATATTATCCTTGTTGATATTGACGGGATAATTTCGCGAAACGGCGTTTATGCTAACCCTGCGCATGAAGAGTTAAAATTAAAGACAAATGCAGACGGCAAAGAGGGCGGACTTGCAGACGCAATTCGCGGTGCAGACGTCTTCGTCGGCGTTTCGCGCCCGGGGCTTGTTACCGTCGATATGGTTAAATCGATGGCTGTTAAACCCGCCGTATTCGCAATGGCGAACCCTACTCCCGAGATAACCCCCGAAGAGGCGAAAGCCGCCGGGGCGTATGTCGTAGGGACGGGGCGTTCCGACTACCCGAACCAGATTAACAATGTCCTCGCCTTCCCCGGGATTTTTAAGGGTGCGTTAGAATCAAGGGCAACCGACATTACCGACGAGATGATGCTTCGTGCCGGAGAGGCTATTGCTTCTTGCGTAAAGGATTCCGAGCTGTCCCCCGAATATATTATCCCGAATCCGTTCGATAAGAATGTTGCAAAAAAGGTTGCGGCGGCTGTTTCAAATGTATAGATTTTTCTTACAAAGTCCGCCGATTGGCAATACTATTACGATTTCCGGCGCGGACGCTTCGCATATCCGCTTGTCGCTACGAATGAAGCCCGGGGAGGAAGTCATCTTCACCCGCGAGGGCGTCGACTACCTTTCAAAAATCGCGGAAATTACACCGACCGAGGTTGTCGCGCATATAATTAAGACAGAGCCGGTCAGCAGTGAACCTGCACTAAATTTAACCCTATTCTTCGCCCTGCCCAAGTCCGACAAGGCGGAGGCTATAATACAAAAATGCACCGAACTCGGCGTAAAAGAATTCGTTCCGTTTCTAACAAAACGCTGTGTAGCACTGCCGAAGGGTTCCAAAACGGAGCGATGGCAGAGGATTGCCGAAGCGGCGGCGAAACAATCCGGGCGCGGGGTTATCCCGAAAGTTTCGGATGTCTTGCGGTTTGATGAGATGTTAACAAGGTTGCCCGAATTCGATCCGGCGTTTTTTTGCAATGAAAACGGCGGCGAGCGGCTTAGCTTGCCGGCGGGAACTAAAAAAGCCGCCTTGATTACCGGCGCGGAGGGCGGTTTTGAGCTTTCCGAAGCGGAGAGGATTGTTACTGCGGGGGCGAAAAGTTTCACCCTCGGGGCGCGGATACTGCGCTGTGAGACTGCGCCGATTGCGGCGGCGGCGATACTGCTGCACCTTTCCGGCGATATTTAATTTCACATTTTTTTCAGATAAAAACTATTGATTATTTACAATCCCTATGGTATAATATTAAGTACAGGCACTTACGGAGTTTTGGAGGATAACAGATGAAATTTTTCGGGCTTGCATTTTTAGCAGTCGCTTCCGCCGCTGTAGGCGCGGCTATCGCTGCCTACGCGATTAAAAAACAAAACGATATCGACCTTTACGATTTTGAATTCGACGAGGACGAGGACTTCTCCGACGACGACTTCTCCGACATCACCGTAACAACCGTCAAAGACGAGAACATCTCCGACCTCTCTGCAATCGACGGCGACTACACAGAAGACTGAAGACAGAGTACAGAATACAGAATACAAAGACTTAACTGCTCGACAGTTTATTAAGTTTGCACAAAATTTTGCGAGACTCTGTACTCTGTACTCTGTACTCTGTACTCTGTACTCTGTACTCTGTAAGCGGATATGGCGGAATCGGCAGACGCGTTAGATTCAGGTTCTAATCGGAGTAATCCGGTGGAGGTTCAAGTCCTCTTATCCGCAGTGTTAAGAAAATTCTCTTGCTATTTTTGCCAAGAGAATTTTTTAGTTTTATAAAAATTCTTTATTTGTTAACCTATTTACATTTGAAATGTGTTATAGTATAATGGTATTATGAAGAATGTTTTTTCCAGAGGAATGTTAAATGGATGGCTTTACACTGTTTTTGACAATACTTGCGGCACTCGGCGGGCTCGCGCTCTTTATCTACGGCATGAACCTCATGGGGGAGGGCCTCGAAAAGGCTTCCGGCTCGAAACTTGAGAAGGTTCTTGACAAGATGACGAAAAACGCCGTTGTCGGGGTGCTTCTCGGGGCGGCGGTTACGGCGGTTATTCAAAGCTCATCGGGGACGACCGTTATCGTCGTCGGGCTTGTAAACGCGGGTATGCTTAAACTTCGCTCCGCAATCGGCGTAATAATGGGCGCGAACATCGGTACAACCGTCACCGGGCAGATCCTCCGCCTTGCAGAGCTCGATTCCACCGGCGGTGCCTCGAAGGCAATGCAGTTTTTAAAACTTGACACACTAATTCCGATAATCTGCCTTATCGGGCTTATAATAGTAATGCTCTCGAAAAAATCTACCGGGAAAAACATCGGGCAGATTTTCCTCGGGCTCGGTATCCTCTTTACCGGCATGAGCGCGATGACGGCGGCGGTTAAGCCCCTTGCGGAGCTCCCCGCTTTCGGCGAAGCGTTCGCGGCTATGCGGAATCCCGTCCTCGGCGTTCTTGTCGGCGCGGGAGTTACGGCGATAATTCAAAGTTCCTCCGCTTCGGTCGGTATCTTACAGGCAATGTCCGTCTCGGGGCTTATAACCTTCTCGGCGGCGTTCCCGATTATCATGGGGCAGAACATCGGCACAACCGTAACCTCAATCCTCTCCGCAATCGGTACAACAACCAACGCGAAGCGCGCCGCCGCCGTTCACCTTCTGTTCAATATTATAGGAACGGTAGTCTTCCTCTCCGCAATCTATATAATCCAAAACATCGTCCACTTCCCGTTCTGGGACGACCCGATTGATATGGGCGGAATCGCGAATTTCCACACCCTCTTCAATGTAACCTGCACGCTGTTGTTCCTGCCGTTTATTAAGGGATTTGAGAAGCTTGCGACCCTCATTGTAAGGGACAAGAAGAACAAGACCCCTGTGGAGCAGTTTACCTTGACCCTTGACGAACGTCTGTTAAAATCCCCCTCCCTCGCTATCGGGCAAGCTATGCATACCCTCCTTTCGATGGCAAACCTTGCAAAGTACAATTTTGATGCGGCGAAGGAGCTATTAACCTCATTTGATGAAGAAAAGGCTTTGCTTGTAAAGCAAAACAACGAGTCTGTTGACCGAATGGAGGACGGACTGAATTCATATCTTGTCAAGATTGTCGAATGTGAGCTTACGGAGTTCGAGAACAGGCGGGTTACAATGTTAATGTACCTGACGACCGAATATTCTCGAATCGGCGCGTACGCTATGAATATACTCGAAAACGCCGAAACGCTTAATGCCGAGGGGTTAAGCTTCTCCGAAAAAGCTAAGTCGGAGATGAATACCATCTTCGCGGCGGTTGACGATATTATTAAGACATCATTAGATGCTACAGAGCGTTCCGACTCGAACCTTGCGTTTAGGATTGAGCCGCTTGAAGAGACGGTTGACGCGCTTACCGACGCGCTTAAATCCCGCCACATCGACCGCCTCAAAAACGGTGAATGTGCCGTTGAGAGCGGGGTTGTCTTCCTTGATATGCTTGTAAACCTCGAGCGGATTGCAGACCACTGCTCGAACATCGCCGTCTACGTCATGGGCGGAGCACGCGGGCATGAGCTTCTTTCCCGCCACGAATACATCGAGAATCTTCATAATAAAACCCCCCTCGAATATAAAACCCTCCTTGAAGATTATGAACAAAAATACGCGCTGAAATAGGAGAATACTATGGCTAACTGGATTGCTCGTACCAACATCTACCACATCTACACCATGAATTTTTGCGGGGCGGAGAAGTTTCGCAGGGATTACGTAAACCCGGAAAATTCCTCGGGGGGGAGAATACTTAAAGTCCTTTCTTGGATTCCACATATTGTCAAGACGGGGTTTAATGCCGTTCTCTTTTCGCCCGTCTTCGAGTCGACCGAACACGGCTACGACACCGCCGATTTCTTCAAGATTGATGCGCGGCTCGGGACGAATGAGGAATTCATGCTCGTCTGCGAGGAGCTTCACAAGAACGGTATAAGGGTTATCCTTGACGGCGTGTTTAACCATGTCGGGCGGGATTTTTGGGCTTTTAGGGACTTGCAGGAAAAGGGTGAGCTGAGCGAATACAAGGACTGGTTTGCGGGGGTTAATTTCTCTAACCGTTCCGCCTTCGGGGACAACTTTTCATACGACGGCTGGAGCGGGCATTATAACCTTGTTAAACTCAACCTCTATAACGAAAATGTCGTTAACCATATCTTTAACGCTGTAAGATTTTGGTGTCAGGACTTCGGTATTGACGGGATTCGTTTCGACGCTGCGGACTGCCTTACCGACGATTTTATACGGCGTTTCCACAGTTTCGCGAAGGGTATAAAGGACGACTTTTGGCTCATGGGCGAGATTATCCACGGCAACTATTCACGCTGGGCGAACTCGGAGATGTTCGACTCGGTTACGAACTATCAATGCCACAAGGGGATTTATTCTTCTCACAACGACAAGAACTACTTTGAAATTTCGTCGTCTTTCGACCAACAAAAGAACCAATACGGCAATTTATACCTCTATAACTTCGTCGACAACCACGACGTTGCGCGCATTGCCTCGAAGCTTACAAACAAGGCGCATCTACCCTGCGTTTATACCATGCTCTATACAATGTACGGCGTTCCGGCGGTCTATTACGGCTCGGAATTCGGGATAGAGGGCGACAAGGGGCATGGAGAAGACGCCGACCTTCCGCTTCGCCCGAACCTCAACCTCGACAACATTCCCGGGCGGGACGACAAGCTCCTTGCGCATATTACCAAGCTCGGGGAGATTCGCAAAGCCGTTGACATCTTACAGAGCGGCTTTTACGACAAGGTTTATCTCAATAACAAGACTTTTGTCTACAAGAGGGAGCTTTCCGGTAAGGTTTGTTACGTTGCCTTTAACATTGACGACAACCCTTATACCTTCGGGATTAAATCGACGACGGAGTATTGGCTCGACTGCTTAACAGGCAGACGCTTTAAGGGCGCGGAGGGGAACGTTAATATTACCCTTCCTCCGAATACCTCCGGCATCTACCTTGAAGAACACAACTACCGCACCGCTTTCGGCGACATTCCCCACACCGAAGAGATTTTTCCGGTTACACATGAAGCCGACGTCGAGGTTGAGATTGAGATTGCCGTTAACCCCGTTAAAGAACTGCTTAATCCGTCCGCAAAGACGATACCCGTTTCGGACATTGTGCCCCTCGGCGTTAAGAGGGACCGCAAAATCGTTGTCGGCGGGGTGTATCACCACTTCAAGGGCAACGACTACAAGGTAATCTGCGTGGCAAAAGACCACGAAGACGCCTCCCCCCTCGTGGTCTATACATCGCTTAAGGATTTCAACGAAACATGGGTGCGCCCGCTCGATAACTTCCTTGAGGAAGTTGACGACCATGGGAATGTTAAAGAGAGATTTGCGCTGGTTTAAAATTTGTTGGAATTTTATGCGAAAAATTTTATGTTCATAAAAAATGATTGAAATGTTCACATAAATTTGATAAAATTAATGAGCAGGTTTTTGCATACGGGAGCGTCTGTTAAACTTGCGCCGGAATATTTACCCAAATAATGGTATACGAAAGAGAATTAATGCCGACACATATTCCCGAATTACATTTTTACTCGGACAAGCTGTTGAAGTTCAGAGAAGAGGCGTTCACCAACAACTTCTCTCTCGGAAGATACTTAACAGATAAGATTTGCGAAGGTTTCCGACAGATCTTTCTAACAGAAAAATATGAATATATAATCCTGAAAATACGCAAGACGTGGTCTATTTACTGTGCCTTGAAACCGCTTTTTGACAGAAACGAAAATTTCAATGAAATGCGGATTATAAACGATAGGCTCATTGACGTTTACAGAAATGAAATAAAAGAAAGTTTACGCCGCGGGAAAAAAGTCCTGTTAGTAGACGACTGCACCATAACCGGCTCGACACTTTCAAAAACGCTTCGTGAATTAAAGCATAAATACGGTATTGATTATGAAAAAATCGACTTGTTTTCGTTTTTCGTAAATTATGATTTGAGAAAAAGTAGAATTTCAGGCGACATGAACGAAAAGATTTGCTATTTCGATTCGACAAAAGAAAATCCCGATTTCGTGTTTTATGAAATGAATGATGCCGAGGTTTACATAAAGGACAAGCCGATAAGCGTTAACCTCTTTAACCCTGACCACATACAATATAGAATAGTAACAGATGTAAAGTTCATTTCCAATATGATGCTTAAGGCTATCCACGAAAGCGTTTCGCCTTATGTGTCGTATTTACCTTGTCAGATTCTGCAAAAGCACGAGGGAAATTCGGACTTTATAACGAAAATAATTGATGAGTCCGCAAAACATTGGCTGAATGTTGACGGAAAAATACCGCATGATTTTTTCTTTAGGAAAAATTCAAACAGAAGTTTGAACATTATACCGCTTGTCAGTCAGATTGACGGATATCGGAAGTACATCAGAATTATAACGACAACCGACAACGATTATCTTTATATAGCACCGTATGTTTATCTTCCCGATAAAATAACCTTTAAAGAGTTGCACGAGATATATGACGAGTTAATCGGCGGATATTTTCCAATCTCGAATACGGAAAGAACGGAAGAAGAACCGCGCATTGCCGAGTTTGAACATCGCAGGCTCAAGCATTTTCTGTCTGTACTGCTATTCAAGGAATTTATAATAAAAATTCTTGATATTGAATATAATTGTTTTGATTTAGCTGCTTGTGGATTTTATCCGATCATGACTGAAATTTTCGGTGAATGTTGTGCGTGGAAAAATCCGAACTGTGCTTATATCAAGATGGTTAACAATTCTTTTCTCTCAACAGCAGAACAGACTTTTGCGCGTATACATTGCGAAAAAGCAATTTCGCCTGTTTTCGATTACGAAACTTTTACGGATGAGTCCGGAGATGAAGTTTCAAAGAAAGTTAATGATCTTATAAACGATGCTTACAAAAACTATATAATGAGGGTTGGAAAGTAATAGTGCATACGAAGAATGTAATGTTAAGCGACATTGCGGATTTAACCGTCATGGACTCCGGTGTTTCAATCTATGATTCAAAGGCAACAGATGGTTCGGTTATAAACGACGAAAGTTACGGTGAATATGCAGGAGTTTTTCCAAACGGACTTTTGCCGGATGGTCTTCGTTGCGGCGTGGATTATATCTATCGAAGCAACGAAAAAAATTGGAAAATCGTTAAGGGCTACGTTAAGGATATTTTTGAAAGTGTACTGACTTCGGTTCGCTGGTATGAATTCGTCAAATCTGAAGATGCAGACGAGGCAAAGAGTTTATTCGAGCAGATGTTTGAGTGCGATAAATATCCGACCATAGACACAGATGGTAAAACCTACGTCTTCGTAAGCCCGTTTTTATACAGTAATTTAATTGATGAATACGGTTACGAAGATTTTAGCGGCAAGGAATTGGATTTTAACCGGATGCTTGCGAACATTTCCGAGACGGAAATACGCGAAAGTTATCTTTGCGCAGTTAATAATATCTGTATTGCGATTGGGTTAAATTTCGAACACATCCAATACAGCCGAGAAGGTTATAAGGGGACGGTTGACGATAAAAAAGCATTTTCGGCAGAGCTTGCAGCTTATATTGAACTCATTGTCTTTTTACCGCGCAATATAATAGCACCGCTCGATGCAGCGTATGCAACGTGCTGAGACAGTGTAAACTACAGGAATTCTTGCCGAACAAAAGGCAAAAATATCGACGATTGGAAATACAATGAGTATATCAGTTAATGATTTGCATTTAGATATTTATTTTTGTCTTAAATTTTTTAACGATTTGATTAACGATGTCAGGCTGATTGATTTAAAGGAATCAATTAACTGTAATTGCACGAAAGATAGAAATGTCTGTATAGGTATAACAAGATTGTCTGTGCGGAATAAGCGATTCAATACGACCGGGGATTTTAAGGACTGGTACAAAGCTGTAAAAGGACTTTTGGAATATTTAGAAAAAACGCCGAGCAGACCGCTTACAAAGCTGCGTACGATGATGCCGAATGCGTTTACTATTGCCGGTCATTTTGGGTTTTCAGAAAAGTGTGACGCTTCGTTAAGCTATCTTTGTATTCCGTTTTTAAACGATGCGCCATGCGGTAACTGCGACTGCTTTTTTTATAGCGAGTGCAGTCCGATTCAAAGTTCGGATAGAACTGCTCCCCACGATAAACTTCTTTGTTATAAAGAAATACATGGACGTCCGAGCTTCCGCCTTATTAGGACAACAATTCCTAAAATTGATATTGAAATAAAAAAGCTGTTCGCAGATGATCCCATTATAGAAAAATTCAAATCCGATAATGCGTCGCTTTTAAGCAGAATGGCTATCCATCATTAAAAAAACACATCTGTGATTAAGGATGTGTTTTCTTAATAACTGCCTTAACAGTTTCTAAGCAGCTTTAACAGCTGCTTCTTTTGTGTTAAGTAAAGAGAAGCAACATAGACAAGCCCGGCAATTCCTATTGATACGAAAAGATGGATAACTTTATTTTCAACCGGCAGGAATTCCATCGCGCTCTTTGCCGCAATTCCGCAGAGTGCCGAACTGACGGCTATTGCGGCGAGGGAATAGCCGATATGTTTTACCTTCGTAATCTTGACAGTAAAAACCATCGACAGCACGAAAATCAATATGTAGCAAGCAAGTGTGGCAATTGCCGCGCCTGTTACCCCTATTTCCGGGATTCGCACAAGGGTTAAATTAAGCGCAAGCTTTAATGCCACCCCGGCAAGCATGATTTTAAGCGGAATATCGGCGCGTGATGCCGCTTGAAGCACCGTAAACAGCGCGGAGCTAATACAGAGGAAGATTACCGCGAACCCCAATACCGAGAGAGGCAAGGCTGCGACAGCGATTTCCGCCGCCCTTGCCGGAAAGAGGAACTCGAGGATTTCGCTTGACAAAAGCGCGATTCCGACCCCTCCGGGCGCGGCGACTGCGGCGGCTGTAAATATAACATTTCCGACGTTTTCCGAGACGTCGGTTTTTTCCTTGACCGATTCGACGATAAGCGGCAAGGCACTCTTCCCGAACATATTCGTAAAGGACGGAATGAGGGTGAAGACGGTTACGGCGAGCCCTGTAAAGCTCCCGAAGATGAATGGGGCGAGGTCTGCTTTTTTTACGCCGGCGTGCATTATCGGCATGAAAGGAACGATTGAGGTTTCGATTGCGGCTTTTAGGGACGGGATAACCGCGACAATATCTATCAGTGAGGTTAGGTTTGTAACAAGCGCGCCGAGTGCTATCGGGACGGCGGTTTTAAGGAGGGGGGAGAGGATTTCTTTTGCGGTTTGGGTGGTCTTGTCCGACTCGACGAATTTGTCGTCAAACTTGCCTCTTATAAGGAGGAATATTACTGCAACGGCTGATGAAATTGTTACGCCTGCAACTCCGGCGGCGGCGGCTGCTGCAAGGCGGGAGGTTTCGCCGAAGATTTGGGTAAAATCCGCCGCCGGCATATCAAGTACGAATACTGTAAGGGCAAGTCCCAAGACAAGTTTCGCGACCGCTTCGATAACCTGTGAAATTGCGGTAGGAAGCATATTGCGGAGCCCCTCGTAATAGCCGCGAAGGACGCATGAGACAGAGCCGAATAGAATCGCCGGGAGGATTGTTAAGACCGCCAAAAGAGCGGAGGGATTGTCCGAAATCTTAACGAAAAGAAAGGCGGCGGGTATCGAAACGGCGGTGAAAAAGAGCCCCGCGAGGGTAAATGCAATGAGGGAGATGCGCTTAATCTTTCGTATGTTCGCGAAATGCCCGGCGGCGGCGTTTTCGGCGACGATTTTTGCGACGGCGGCGGGAAGACCTGCGGCGGTTACGGCGTAGACGGGCATGAAAATCCCGTAAGCCGCGAAATAATACCCCATACCGACCCCGCCCAAGAGGTTCGCAAGAGGTATGCGGAAGACCGCCCCGATTACCTTCGTTATTACTACCGAGACAATAAGGATAAATGAACCGTAGAGGAAAGATTGTTTTTTCATATGAAAGTATATGAAAATTGCGGTTGAAATTATGTTGACATCAAAAAAAGCCGTACGAAATTCCTCTCGTACAGCTATATAAATTCTTTGCCAAAAGGCTTTCCCCAATCGTATTTTTCCGGCGGTGCTCCGTACCAGTCTTCTAAAAGCTCATCGAGCGTCGGCAATCGTTTCTCCGCTATATCAACCGTCGAAACATTATCATCTGTCATATTAACCACCTCATTTCTTATTATACACAAAAATTTTCCGAAAGTCAATATAAATATTTTAACAATTTGTTAAACAATAACACTAAAGTTTATGATATAATGAATAATACATAGTATAATGGGGTAGTGTATGACGCAGAACGAACTTAAGAAACGGCTTCGGGCAATAGGCTGCGAAAAGATTTTAGAGGGAAAACGCCACGAAATATGGTACAGCCCGATAACCGATAACAGGTTCCCGGTCGGGCGGCACGGAAGCGAAGATGTCCCGAAAGGCACCCTCGCCGCAATTAAGAACCAATCAGGCTTACGTTAGGGGGAAACCACATGACATATATATATCCTGCGATTTTTTCGGAAGACGAAAACGGCGCGATGAACGTTAATTTCCCGGATTTTGAGGCTTGCTTTACCTATGGGAAGAACCTCGCCGACGCGCTTAGTATGGCGGAGGACGTTTTGTCGCTGACGCTCTTTTCTATGGAAAAAAGCGATACTGCACCGCCCGCCGCGTCCGATATTCGCGAACTTCAAACAAAAAGCCGCGAGTTTTCGACGCTCATTAAATGCGATACCGACGATTACGCTGAATATTTTGCGTTGAAAGAAAACTTGTCGAAGAAAAATATTTAAACATTTGAAGTTAACAAAAATGTAACAGAAATTATGCATTTTTATGCTAAAATATAACGTGAAGTAAAATTAGAAGAGATGAAAAAACCATGAACTACAACTTTTCCGATAAAGTAACGGGCTTACAAGCCTCCGCTATCCGCGAGATATTGAAATTTACAAGCCTTCCGCAGGTCATAAGCTTCGCTGCCGGGAATCCTGCGCCGGAGGCGTTCCCGTCGGCGGCAATTGCCGAAATTTCCGCGAAGATTATGCGTGACAACCCCGTCGCCGCCCTCCAGTACAGCATCACCGAGGGCTATATGCCGCTTCGCGAGACGATGAAAAAGCGGCTTGCGGCGGCGAACTCCTTTAACCCCGACATCGACGACGTTATTATTACCTCCGGCGGGCAACAGGGCAACGAGCTTTCCTGCAAAGTCCTCCTAAACGAACACGAGACGCTTATTTGCGAAGCACCGAGCTTCACAGGCTCTTTGACAAGCTTCAAGTCCTACAACGTCAACCTCACCGGCGTTCCGATGGAGGACGACGGCATGGATATGGACTATCTTGAAAACGTTTTGAAATTCGCTTCCCGCCCGAAAATCATCTACACAATCCCGAATTTCCAAAACCCCACCGGTATCTGCATGAGTTATGAAAAGCGGGGGAAACTCTATGAGCTTGCCTGCAAATATAACGTAATAATCCTTGAGGACAACCCCTATGGCGAAATCCGCTTTGAGGGGGAGGCTATTCCCTCGATAAAATCCCTCGATACTGAGGGCAGAGTAATCTACGTCGGGAGCTTCTCGAAGGTAATTGCGCCGGGGCTTCGCGTTGGGTTCGTCTCCGCGCCGAAGGAAATTATTCAGAAGATTGTGGTCTGCAAACAGGTTGCCGATGTCCACACCAACATCTTCGCGCAGATGATTGCGGACGAGTTTGTTAACAATTATAACTTTGATGAACACCTTAATCGTATACGCGAGATTTACAGAAAAAAATGTCACCTTATGCTTTCCGAGCTTGAAAAAAACATACCCGCTTCTGTTACTTTCACACGTCCCGAAGGCGGCTTGTTCCTTTGGGGGACGCTCCCCGAGAGTGTTAATATGCCGGCGTTCTGCAAGACTGCTGTTGAAAACAATGTTGCGGTTGTTCCGGGGTCGGCGTTCCTTATTGACGAAAACACGCCGATTAACTCTTTCCGCATGAACTATTCCACGCCGTCCGACGAGAATATTGTAAAGGGCTGCGCGATTTTGGGCAAGGTTTTAAAGGAGAAATTTTAATGAAGACAATATTTTCGGGGATTCAGCCTACCGCTGTTTTTACGCTCGGCAACTACCTCGGTGCGGTTAAAAATTGGAACGAGATGCAGGCGGAGAACGACTGCATATATTCAATCGTCGATATGCACGCGATAACGGTTCGACAAGAGCCCGCGAAACTCCGTGCACAGACGATGAATTCTTACGCCCTCGCGATGGCTTGCGGGATTGATGTTAAAAAGTCAATTCTCTTCGTTCAAAGTCACAACAAGAACCACGCGGAGATGAACTGGATTTTGGCGTGTTCGACCCAGTTCGGGGAGCTCTCGCGAATGACGCAATACAAGGACAAGGCGCAAAAACACCCCGACGACATTAACGCGGGGCTCTTTACCTATCCTGTGCTGATGGCGGGGGATATCCTGCTTTATCAGGCTGACCTTGTACCGATTGGGATTGACCAGAAGCAACACCTTGAGCTTACGCGAAACGTTGCGGAGCGGTTCAACTTCCGTTACGGCGATTTTTTCAAGATTCCCGAAGCTTATATTCCCACGGGCGGCGCGGCTAAGATTATGAGCCTGCAAGATCCGCTTAAAAAGATGTCAAAATCGGACGACAACCCGAACGCCTCCGTTTATATCTTAGAGCCGAAGGACGACATTATCCGCAAGTTCAAGCGGGCTGTTACCGATTCCGGCGCGGAGGTTCGCTACGCCGAGGACAAGCCCGGGGTTTCTAACCTTATGACTGTCTACTCCGTCTTTTCAGGGAAGACTCTTGAAGAGACGGAAGCTGAATTCGCCGGGCGTGGTTACGGGGACTTTAAGCTTGCGGTCGGGGAGACTGTTGCGGACGCGCTTGCGCCGGTTCGTGATGAATATGCCCGCCTTGCCGCCGATAAAGACTACCTTCTTTCCTGCATGAAGGACGGCGCGGAGCGGGCGATGAAAATTTCCGAGAAGACACTTAAGAAGGCTTATAAAAAGGTTGGATTTGTAGTATAACAAACATTTTACGTGGAGTATGGTAAATTTCCGATTTTCTTTTTAATTAAAATTTAAAAGGAGTAGCCACGATGCCCACTATTAAAGATATAGCCGCGGCTTGCGGCGTTTCTATAGCTACCGTTTCAAAAGCTCTTAACGGGCATGACGATGTTGCCGAAAAGACGAAAAACCTCGTTAAAAACGCCGCCCGCGAGATGGGCTACACCCCGAATTCCCAAGCGCAAGCCCTAAAAACCAACAAGACCTACAACCTCGGCGTTCTCTTTTCCGACAACGCCGGGCGCGGGCTTACGCACACTTACTTCTCCCAAGTTTTAGACGGCTTCAAGGTTTATGTCGAAAAATACGGTTATGATGTAACCTTTATCGGTCCCCGTTTCGGGAACCGCCGCCTTACATACCTCGAACACGCGAAGACAAGGGGCTTCGACGGGATTTGCATAGTTTGCGTCGACAGTTTTGAAGAGCCTATGATTAAGGAGCTCTCCCTCGGGGGGTATCCGATTGTTACGGTCGATTACGCCTATCCCGGCTTCCCCGCCGTTCTTTCCGACAACAAGGCGGGAATGAGGACCCTCGTTAACTACGCTTACAGCATGGGGCACAAAAAGATTGCTTATATCTACGGCGACAAGTCGGACGTTACCTCGGAGCGGGTTGCGGCGTATCTTGAGACTCTCGAGGAGCTTGGCGTTGACGTTAACCCTTCATACCTCGTCGAGGGGCTCTACATACAAACGGAGGTTACGGAGGCTCTCACGGCGAAGCTTCTTAACCTTGCTAACCCGCCGACCTGTATAATTATGCCGGACGACTTCGCGGCAATGGGGGGGCTTAACGCAATCGGGAAACGCGGGCTAAAGGTACCGGAGGACATTTCGATAATCGGTTACGACGGCGTGAAGCTCTCGGAAGTTATCCGCCCGCCCCTTACAACCTTCCGGCAAGACGCCCACAAAATCGGCGCGGAGGCAGCAAAACGCCTTATCTCCGACATAAAAAAAGAGCCCCACGCCGCAAGAGTTCTAACCGTATCCGGGGAGATTATTCACGGGGAAAGTGTTGGTCCTGTGAAAGTTTAGTATTTTTTTATGAAAAGTATTGACAAACTGTAAACAGTGTGATATAATGCATACAAGAACACAAAAGGAGGCAGTTTTCATGGAAGAAAAAGTTTTGAACGAAGAACAGGCAGAGCAGGTTGACGGGGGGAAAATAGGAATTTTCGACAGGTATAAATGCAATAACTGCGGTAAAGACTTTGGGACTTCAAGATACTCGAAATGCCCCGATTGCGGGAGCACGGATATTAAAGGATATATGCTATATAGATAAAGGGGGCTTTTACCCATGGAAGAAAAAGTTTTAACCGAAGAACAGGAAAAGGACGTTATCGGCGGGGTTAAGAACCCGATAAAATGGGTCTGCGGAAGCTGTGGTAAGATTTTAGGCAACACGAAGCCCTTAACACCTTGCAGCTGCGGAAGCGACGATTTCATTCGCCAACAAATCGGCTATAAAAATATGTAAACCGGAGGCTTTATTATGGAAGAAAAAACCTTGAACGAAGAGCAGACAGAAGAGGTTGACGGAGGGCTCGTTAGATACCGTCTATATTGTTGCGAAGATTGCGGCAGAAGTTATTTCAATACGAAACCATTTAAATGCTCTTGCGGCAGCGAAAGAATTACACACATAGCGGGTTGATAAGGAGGCATTTTTCATGAAAGAAAAAATCTTGAACGAAGATGAGCTTGACGACATTGTAGGCGGGATTTTGAAGAAGACTTATTATAGATGCGCAAACTGCGGCATGAATTTCGGGGAAGAAAGACCCGAGATATGCATTTGCGGGTGCAAAGAGGTAATTGTTACTTATCATTGAAGTTTGAGTAAAGTCCCGGACGGGAGTTTTAAGAACTCCGCCCGGGACTTTTAATATTATTCATTCAAGGAATATCAATTAAGGCTTTTACTCTGTTTATAACTTTGTTAAGAATATCCGAAGGACATTTTTCGACAAAAACAAAAGTGCGCGTATTTAAATCAAATGCCTTGCCGTGTTCGCAGAGTATAACCCCTGTTGTCTTTGTACGATTGTCAAGAGGAATGTGCGTAGGGTAGGGTTTTGTTGTATTAGATATAGGGCAGACATAGACTACATTCCGATGACGGCTGATTGCATAATCGTTGCTTATAACAACAGCCGGGCGGTAGCCTGCCTGCTCAAAACCGACTTGCGGGTCAAAGTCTATCTTAATAATATCGCCTTGGCTCACCATACTTCTTCACCCACCGGCTTACCCCAGTCAATCTCTATCGGCTCATATTCGCCGTCAAATCCTTCAAATAGTTCTTCTATGCTTTCATAAGATTTTGCTTTTTCTATAATTATCTTATCATCAATGACAGATACTTCCACTTCACTTTTGTCCGTTATCTTAGCATACTCGGTAAACTCAATCGGGAATTTTATGCCGAGCGAGTTGCCCCATTTATCTACTCTCATTCTCCTTGTTGCAGTCATATTAACACCTCCAATATTAACATTATAATATAATTTCTCCGAAATGTCAATACTCCCGAACAAGAGTCCGGGAGTTTTTTCGTACTACCCCTTAACCGCCCCAAGCGTAACCCCGCGGATGATGAATTTTGACAAAATGAGATAGACAATTACGACGGGCAGAATTGACAGGGCGATGAACATATAGAGTTTCCCCATGTCAAATTGGGAGTAGTCCGCCGCACGAAGCTGTTGTATTAAGACCGGGAGGGTTTGGGTTTCGGGCTTGTCGAGTATTAATTGCGGGAGGAAGTAGTTGTTCCAGTTCGCAACGAAGGCGAAAATCGCCTGTACCGCGAAGGCGGGTTTTAGTATCGGGGTTATAATCCGATTGAATATCATGAACTCGTTGCAGCCGTCTATCCTTGCCGCTTCGACAATTTCGAGCGGCAATGATGCTTCCATATACTGCTTCATGAAGAACATGATTGCGGGCGCGGCAATTGCCGGGATAATGAGAGGCCAGAAGGTTGACATCAAGCCCCAGTTATATATCATGTCAACGAAACCAAGGGCGGAAACCTGTGTCGGAACCATCATTATAAGGAGGATAAAGGTGTAAGCTGTCTTCTTGCCGCGAAAGTCGTAGACGTGGATTCCGTAGGCTGTGAACCCCGCGAAGTAGACGGAGAGGAAGGTAGCAAATACTGCAACGATAAGCGAATTGAGCATACCGCGAAGGATATTTCTTGTCGGGTCGCTTATAACCGACATGAAGTTTTTGAAGAAATAATTGCCGGGGATAAGCGAAAAGCTCTGTTGGATTGCGGAGTGGGAACGGGTTGTATAGACCGCAAGGTAGATAAACGGGAAGAGACAGATACAGGCAAGCAGTATTAATACTATATAACTGACTATTCTGTGGGCTGTCAGGGCGGTTTTATTAACCCGCCCAGCAATGTCGTAAACTGCCGTTGTGCTATTTGCACTATTCATACTATATTACCCCCCTGTTTCGTCTTAAGGCGCGCTTCTTCTTTGCATCCGAGGCGGCGTCCTTGTCGCGCATACCGTAGAAGACGATAAGGGACAATATTCCGCCGACGATAAAGAGGATTATCGAGAGTGCGCCCGCCATGCCGTAGTCACGCGTTCCGGAGAGGAAATTGTTAAGATACATTACAAGCGTCATTGCGGTTCTGTCTGTGCCGCCCGCGCCGCGGGTCATAATGTTCGGTATATCGAACATCTGTAAGCCGCCGATAAGTGAGGTTACTATTACATAGAGGAGAATCGGGCGGATTAGGGGCATTGTAATCTTCCAAAAGGTCTGCCTCGAATTCGCGCCGTCGATTGAAGCGGCTTCGTAGAGGCTTGTGTCAATGCCGTTAATCGCCGCCATTAACATTATCGAGGTGTTCCCGAACCACATCAGGAAGTTAATCCCCGAAATTATGAGCCTTGTCGCGGGGACTGATACCATGAACTGGAAAATCGAACCCGTCCGCTCGACAATCATCTGATTTATCGGACCTGTATCGCCGAAGAGTGCCCAAAACAGGAAGGACATCGCCGCCGCCATGATTACATTCGGGAGGTAGATTACAACCTTGAAGAACCCTGTGCCCTTGAGTTTTAACCGAAGGTCGGTGAACCAAGAGGCAAGAAGCAATGATAGAAAAATCTGCGGGATAAATCCGATAACCCACATTAGGAAGGTGTTCCCCGCGAATTTCGCAACATCGGGTGTCGAAAAGAGGTTCTTAAAATTCTCGAGCCCGATAAATTCGTTATGCATATCCTGCCCGAGGACCTGATAACGCTCGAAAAAGCCATATGTGAAGGTTGTCAGCAGCGGGTAGAGGGACGCCACGGCGTAGACGATAAAAAACGGCGCGATAAAGAAATATCCCCATTTTTCGTAACTTATAGAGCGGTGACGTTTCGGGCGGGTTTTTGTATTAGTTCCGACAAGACCTGTCGCCTGTCGGTTAACAGCAGTTGCCATATATACTCCATATTTTTTATCGTAGATTTGTATAAG
>JAISGY010000069.1 GCA_031262835.1 Ruminococcus sp. | reverse complement strand
CGGGTTACCTTTACGCCGAGGGGTTTTAGGAGCTTGGCGACATACATTGAGGTCGCTTCGCCTTCGACTGTGGGATTCGCCGCCATAATTACTTCGGTTACCGCCGTCTGGGATTCATTTGTTGCGCCTGCAATGCGGTTTAGCAGCTCTTTCAGGCGAATATCGTCCGCAGTTATACCGTCCATGGGGGACAAAAGCCCGTGCAGGACGTGATAAACGCCATGGTATTCGTTCGTTTTCTCGAAACTTTCGATGTCTTTGGGAAGTTCAACGACACAGACGGTTGAGCCGTCACGGCGGGGGTCGGAACAGATTGGGCAGATTTCTTTATCGGTGAAATTGCGGCAGATTTTACATTCACGAAGCGAGCCGTGAACGTTGATAATCGCCTCGGCGAAGTTTTCCGCCTCTTCCTTCGTCATCCGCATGACATGGTAAGCAAGCCTCCCGGCGGTTTTCATGCCGATTCCCGGGAGCTTCGCGAACTGTTCGGAGAGGATTACGAGCGGAAGGGGTGTTGCCATTATATCACCATTACTTTTTGCGGAAATTACTTAAAACAGCCCCGGAAGCGATACTCCCCCGGTCACCTTTTCCATCTCGGTTTCGGTTACAGCGGTAATCTCAGACACGCCTTGGTTAAACGCGCTTAAGATGAGGTCTTCGAGGGACTCAACATCAGCAGGGTCAACGACTTCGGGCTTGATTTTGAGGGACTTAACCTCTTTTTTCCCGCTCATAACCATCTCAACCGCGCCGCCTCCGACAGAAATGTTAAAATCGCGCTCCTCAATCTCGGCTTGAAGCTCTGTTATCTTCGACTGCATCTGTTTTGCTTGGGTTATCATCTGGTTCATGTTCTGGGCTCCGCCCTGCTTGAATTCGTTCGGTAATCTTACCTTCATTTTATAAAACCTCCGTGGTTTTTTTATTCATCCGTATTTATGGGAATGTTGTTGTTTCTTGCGGTTTCGATAATTCTTGCCGCCGGGCTTGCCTGTGTCGAAACGTCGGGAGTAGTGCATTTTGCGCGGATATTATATTGCTTCCCGGTTATGTTCATCAGCACCGCCCGAAGCCGTTCCGCGTTCTCCTTGCGCTTTAAGAGGTCGAGGAAAAATTTATTCTCCGCGAAGATAAGCAGATTATTTTCATAGCAGAGTGCACGAGACCCCGCAAGCGTTGCGGTTATATGCGGCTCTGTTTCGCCGAAACGGGCTAAAACTTCCTCCCAACAGGAGAGCGGTTTGAAATCGCTGATTGTGAGTGTCGGGGCGGGTGCAGCGTTTTGCGTCGGATTAGCGGCAACCTGCGGGGCGGGGTCGGCGGGGTTGTCGGGCACTGTCCCTGTACTAACCGTCCGCTGCTCATACATTGCGACGCGCATTTCAAGTTGTCTTATCCGTTCGAGTAGCGCGTTGTCCGGCGCGGTGTTAGTTTGTACTGCCGCAGTTTCGGGAATGTCCGCGCATAGCTTTATTATCGCAATTTCAAACGCCGTCCGCTTTTCAATAGTCCTTGAAAGCGTTTCCGACAGCTTTTGGAGGGTTATGATAATTGAAGTTATCCGCTCCATCGGGAGGTTGTCCGCAAGCTGACAAAGGGTTAAAAGCTCTTCCGGGAGCGCGGCAACGGTGTCCTTCCCCTCCGGGAGTGCTTTTATCATCATTACATTGCGAAACTGTGAAACAAGCTCAATAACAAGCCGCATGAGGTCTTTCGAGTCGGCGTACATACTGTCAACCGCTTTTACGGCTGCCGGAGCGTCTTTTTTTGCAATTGCGGCGACAAGCTCGAAGAGCTGTGAACGCCCGGCTATCCCGGCGGCGGCTGAAACTATATCGAGGGTGACGTCGGTTGAATACGCCATGCAGGTGTCGAGCATCGAAAGCCCGTCGCGCATACTGCCGTCGGCGGTTTTCGCGATAAGCTCCGCCGCATCGTCCGAGAGGCTGATGTGCTCATACCCTGCAACCGTCTTAAGCCTTCCCGCAACGTCGGAGACGGAAACCCTGTGGAAATCGAAACGCTGGCAGCGCGAGATAACGGTGGGGATAACCTTATGAAGCTCGGTTGTCGCGAAGATGAATTTAACGTGGGGGGGAGGTTCTTCCGTAATCTTCAAAAGCGCGTTGAATGCGTCTTTTGTCAGCATATGAACCTCGTCGATGATGTAAATCTTGACTTTACAAATCTCAGGGGTGTAAACGCTTCCTTCGCGAAGGTCGCGGACATCGTTGACGCTGTTATTCGATGCGGCGTCAATCTCGATTATATCGGGAAGCGAGCCGGTATCGGCTTCTTTGCAGATTTCACACTCAAGGCAGGGGTTGCCGTCCTTGGGATGAAGGCAGTTTATCGCCTTTGCGAAAATCCGCGCACAGGTTGTCTTGCCCGTGCCGCGAGGACCGGTGAAGAGGTAGGCGTGGGCGGTTTTCCCGCTCATAATCTGATTTTGAAGCGTTGTAGTAATGTGTTCTTGCGACGTCACGTCGGTAAAAGTCTTCGGACGGTATTTTCTGTAAAGTGCCTGATACACCTATTCATCACCCCCGACAAATTTCGCAGGGTCGATATAAAGTTTCGGCTTCGGTTTTACGCCAAGTTCTTCGGAAAGCCCCTGAGTTTCGGCGACACTTACATAGTATTCGGTAAAACCTTCCACGTCGTCAATGTTATTGAGAACCGCCTGCCCGAAGAAAAATTTCGCGTTCGCCGCGTCTTTTTTTAAAAGATATGCAAGTGCACAGCCGCCCATTGCAAAAGCGTAGTTGTAGTGCTTTTTAATGGAGGTTGAAAACGCCTCCAAAGCCTTTTCAGGCTCGTTTGCTTTTATGTAAAGCATTCCCATATCGGTGTAGATATAATCGGAGTCGGAACCTTTTTTAAGGAGCTCGTTGTAAACCTCCTCGGCGGCGGAAAAATTACCGCAGGAGACCATCTCACGCCCGCAGAGGGTGTAAACTTCGTCAACTTCAATCCCTTTGTCAATTGAATCCCGAAAATGCATCGAAGCGTTTGTGGAGTAGCCCATGAACTGGTAACATCTTCCGATATAAAAGCTCAAAACAGCACCCTCGCGCTCGCGAAGGTTATAATCCTTAATCTCGTTGAAGATATTTAAAGCCTCGTTAAAATCGCTCTCTTGGTAGCATCTATAAGCCTTGTGAAAGAGGCGGCAGCGTTTCCCCCCGCTCTGAAAGCTGTCCTTAATAATCCGCCTGTCGTAGGAAGGCGGCAAGTCAGAGCCGTTATAGGCGGTGGAAAAGAAGCTGTAGCCGATTATGACTAAAATGGCAGTATTAAAACACCACACCATAAGCTCGGAAAGCGGCATTAACGCTTCGCAAACTGCGGCGATAATGCTGACTATCATGAGCCAAATAAGTGTGCTCGGCGCGTTTTTTGCCCATCTTGAAAAAAATCTTCTCACAAAAAAATCTCTTAAAATTAATGTAATCGCAATCCGACTCAAAGGTATACGGGCGAACCGCCGGACACATCGGACACGCTTAGTGCTGCTCGATTCCTCGCCTGACACGGTTCACGGTACTCTGCCCCGGGGTGCCCGCACACCTTTCAATCGGATTGCGGTACAAATTATTATAGCATAAAAAGCTGTAAATTGCAATAGTGACATTGCTTTTTTTACAATTTATACATAAGTTTCAGGTATTTAAATGCCAAATGAAATCCCAATCTGTTTCGCCGTCTTGACTGCTTGGCAGTCTTCCGGCACGGGTTTAGAGATTCCGGCAATGTCGGCAAGCTTGTTTTCGGTAATAATCTCGTCTTTGACGGCAACCGACACGCCGAATGTGCCGCTCTCGATGAGTTTAGCAGACCTTGCGCCGATTGCGGTTGCAAGGTAACGGTCGTAAGCGGAGGGTGTTCCGCCGCGAAGCATATGCCCGGGGACGCAAACCCGTGCCTCAATCCCTGTTCCTGCTTCAATCTGTTTCGCAATCCGCTCTGTGGCGGTTGTCATTCCCTGTTCCTCGCGAAGTTTCACGCGGTCCTTGCGCTTAAGTTTCGCCTCGTCCTTGTCGAACGCGCCCTCCGCAACGGCGATGATTGAAAATTTCCTGCCCTGTTCGGCACGATTTTTAACCGCTTCAATTACACATTTAATATCGTAAGGACACTCGGGGATAATTATCACGTCCGCGCCCCCGGCAATACCTGAATAGAGGGTAAGCCAACCCGTCTTGTTCCCCATAATTTCCGCGAGGATAACCCTGCTGTGACTTGCGGCGGTTGTGTGAAGCCTGTCGATAACGCCTGCCGCCGTTTCGAGTGCGGTATGGAAGCCGAAGGTTACGTCCGTGCCGAAGATGTCGTTGTCGATTGTCTTCGGAAGTCCTATAACGTTAAGCCCTTCGGAGGATAGGAGGTTTGCGGTTTTGTGGGTGCCGTTGCCGCCGAGGGTTATAAGGCAGTCGAGCTTAAGGTCTTTGTAGGTGCTTTTCATCGCCTTAACCTTGTCAACGCCGTCGTCGGTTGATGTCAGCATCTTGAAGGACTGGCGTTTCGTCCCGAGGATAGTTCCGCCGAGGGTTAAAATACCGGAAAAATCGGAGGGTTTCATCTCCTTAGCGATGTTGTTAACAAGCCCGTAGTAACCGTTTTTAATCCCGATAAACTCCAAGTTTTTCGCGCCGAATCGGTCAATACAAGCCTTAACCGTCCCGCGCATTGCGGCGTTAAGCCCCGAGCAATCGCCGCCGCTTGTTAATATGCCTATACGTAATACTGCCATAAATATCCGCTCCAATCAGAAAGTTTACGCTGTTTTCGTTTTTTCCGCCATTGCCAAGACTAAAACGTCGTTATCTGTGATGAGAATATTTCCGTTCGGAACAAGGGTTCGTACGCCTTTTTTCGTCGTCCGTTTTATAAGAACAACAAGCGCATTATTTAGGAATTTAATGTCCGAAAGCTTCTTCCCGCAGGCGTAATGCCCGCTGTCAATCCTAAGCTCTGTAAGGTCAATCGCCCTCTCGTCAAGGTATTCGTTCCCGACAAGGATTAAGACGTCCCCCGCTAAAATCTGCGTGTCGCCCTTCGGAATTACCTTTTCGTCGCCGCGAAGTATCATAACCGCGCGAACCTCCGGCGGGAAGACAACCTTCTTAACAAGCTTATTTGCCCAAGGGTGGTCCTCGGTAACTTCCGACGCGACAAATTGCAGGTCGGTTTCGGATTGATAGTCGGAGAAGGTTTTCATGACGTCGTCGCGGTCGTCAACCATCTTGAGTTCTTTTGAGAGATAGGGGAGAAGCGTCCCCTGTACAATTATTGACAGTAAAACTATGCAAAATACAATATGGAAAACGTCGTTATTTGTCGTAACGTTTGCAAGTTGAATAACTATCGCGAATGCAATAGATGCCGCGCCTCGAAAGCCCGCAATGTTGACAATAAGCTGCTGTCGGAACGGGGCTTTGAACGGGGAGAGTATAAGCGCGACGGCAATCGGGCGCGCAATCAGCGTTAAGAACAGCATCACAAGTATTGCCGTACCGATAACCGCAGGAATTTCACGCGGGGTTGAAAGGAGTCCCAAGAGGAAGAAAAGCGCGATTTGAAGGAGGTTAGTTACCCCGTCGAAGAAGTGAACGGAGGCAATCTTTTCTTCGGTTTCTATCCGCGTGTTCCCGAGGACAATTCCGACGATATAGACCGAGAGGAACCCGTTCCCCTCTATCATTGACGGAATGGCATAGGAAAGAAGGGCAATTGCAACCATCAGGATTGACGTTACCCCCGCCGCAGATATTTTTTTGAAGAGCTTAACCGACAGCCAAGCAATAACCGCTCCGCAACCTACCCCGAAGATAAGCTGTTTTAATATAAGCTCCGTAAATATCGCTGCAACCGAACCGTCGCCCACTGCACCCTGCATCTGCATTACTTGCAGCATAATTATTGTCAGCATATACGACCACGGGTCATTAGAGCCGCTTTCGAGCTCTAACATCGGCGCAGTACCCATCTTAAGGTTGAGTTTTTTCGAGCGGAGTATGAAGAACACTGTCGCCGCATCTGTTGAAGCAATTACCGCGCCGAGAAGAAGCCCCTCGAGAAGCTGGAGCTTTAAGACAAAATGACAGAACAGCCCCACAAGTGCCGCCGTTATTATTACCCCGACAGAGGAGAGAAGCCCCGCCTTAACCGCCTGTTTTTTCGCGTGTTCCCAGTTAGTACCGAAGCCGCCGTAAAACATGATGAATATAAGGCAGACAGTCGAAATCTGTTCGGCAAATTCAAAATTTTCAAACGGAATACGCATCCCCGGAATCGGACCGTCCTCGCCGACAAGCATACCGAGAATGATAAAAACCACGAGCATCGGTACGCCGAGTTTGAAGGAAATCCGCCCCAAGAACGTACAGGCAATTATTACGACAGCAACAAACGCTAAGACATATACCATTTGGAAATTTCTCTTAATCTATATATTTGCCTTAACCGCGTCTAAAAACTCTTCGGTCGATACAGACTTTTTGTTTTCAAGCGAGGAAAGGCTGTAGAGGTCGCCGGTCATTGTTCCGCCTTCAATTGTCTTAATAACAGCCGCTTCAAGTTTGTCCGCGAATTCCATGAGTTCGGGAATTTCGTCAAGTTCGCCGCGTTTTCTTAAAGCTCCGCTCCAAGCGTAGATTGTCGCAACGGAGTTTGTGGAGGTAGGCTCACCCTTGAGGTGTTTGTAGTAGTGACGCTGAACGGTTCCGTGGGCAGCTTCGTACTCATAGATGCCGTCGGGAGAAACGAGGACGGAGCTCATCATGCCCAGACTCCCGTAAGCAGTCGCAACCATATCGCTCATAACGTCGCCGTCATAGTTCTTGCAAGCCCAGATATAGCCGCCCTGCCCGCGTATAACCCTTGCGACAACGTCGTCGATGAGGGTGTAAAAATACTCAATTCCCGCTGCTTCAAATTTGTCCTTATATTCCGCTTCGTACATATCCGCGAAGATGTCTTTGAAGTGGTGGTCGTATTTTTTCGAGATGGTGTCCTTTGTCGCGAACCAGAGGTCTTGCTTTGTGTCGAGTGCGTAGTTAAAGCAGGTGCGGGCGAATGCAGAAATGGATTTGTCGGTATTATGAACGCCCTGTACTATCCCCGCGCCGTCCGAAAAGTCGTGGATAAGTTCCTTTGTGGTTGTACCGTCCGGGTTTGTGATGAGAATTTCAGCTATTGCTCCCGCCGGGGCTTGAAGCTCGGTATTTTTATAGATATCGCCGTACGCGTGACGGGCGATTGTTATCGGCTTTGTCCAAGTGGGGATAAAGGGGTTGATGCCTTTGACTATAATCGGGGTTCTGAAAACCGTGCCGTCGAGGATTGCCCTTATTGTACCGTTCGGGGATTTCCACATCTCTTTTAAATTATATTCCGGCATCCTTGCGGCGTTCGGGGTAATTGTCGCGCACTTAACCGCAACGCCGTATTTTTTCGTTGCCTCCGCCGAATCGAATGTAACCTTGTCGTTTGTGTCGTTGCGGTGAACGAGCCCGAGGTCGTAATACTCCGTCTTAAGGTCAACGTATGGGCAGATTAACACGTCCTTAATCATCTGCCAGATTATGCGGGTCATCTCGTCGCCGTCCATCTCTACAAGCGGTGTCTTCATCTGTATTTTAGCCATTTTTATTATACCTCTTTATAAATTCAATTATTATCGGGATTAAAAGCCCGACCCCCGTCCCAAACAGGATATAGCCCCAAATGCCGTCCGGCGATTCTGGGATAACATGGTAGTCCCCCCCGCCCAGTGCGTAAAACCAGTTTAAGCCTCCGCCCGTTATTCCGGCGGCAAGCAGCCCGCCGACAGCTCCGATTGTTCCGCCGAGGGTATACATACGGAAAACCCTTATTCGCCCGTCTTCCCTTGCGTCCTTTTTAAGCCGCAGGCGGTCGAGCCTCTCGCCGTCGTCCCCCGTATCGGGGTCGAGGGAAATGTCGAGTAGAAGTTCGCAAGGAAAGTTTTTACAATACGAGCAGTCCTCCACGTCTTTACCCATTGCACAGTCCTTTATCTCGCAGACCCCGTCCCAATAGGGCGTGTCCATCGCCTTGCAGCCCTCACAGTTAACGCTCTCGCGGATAGCACACCTTGAGCAATCCATTCCGCAAAAGCTCAAATTGTCTCTTTGTTCCATAATTTTTATTTCGAGAGTTTGTCCCTCGTGTAGTCAAGAAGCCCGCCCGCAAGCATTATCTCGCGGTTTCTGTCCGAAAGCTCGCATAAAACTGTAAACTCTTCGCCGGCAGTCTTATTGACAAGGGCAAATTCGGACTTTCCGGCGCGGATTGCCTCCGCAATATCGGGGAGTGAAAGCTCATCGCCCTCGGAAATTTTACCGTAATCAGCCTCATCGGCGAATTCGAGCGGCAGAATCCCGGCGTTAATGAGGTTGGCACGGTGAATTCTTGCAAAACTCTTGACGATAACTGCCTTAACTCCGAGGTAGAGCGGCGCAAGCGCGGCGTGTTCTCTGCTTGAACCCTGTCCGTAGTTTATTCCGCCGACAATTATGCTCGAACCCATTGCCTTCGCGCGTTCGGGGAACTTTTCGTCGCAAACCGCGAAGCAGTGCTTGGAAATTTCGGGGATATTCGACCGAAGCGGTAATATTTTCGCTCCCGCCGGCATAATATGGTCGGTAGTGATGTTGTCGTCAACTTTAAGGCTGACCTTCGCGGTAATCGTCTCCGCAAGCGGCGAAGTCTTCGGGTACGGCTTAATATTCGGTCCGCGGATAATTTCGACTTCGGTAGAATCAATCGCCGGCAAAGTTATCATATTGTCGTTAATGTCAAATTTATCGGGGAGCTTAAATTCCGGCATTTCGCCGAGTTCGCAAGGATTTGAAAAATACCCGTTAATCGCAGACAGAGCCGCAGTTTCCGGCGAAACAAGGTAAATCTGACCGTCTTTGGTACCCGAACGCCCGAGGAAATTTCTGTTAAATGTCCGCAGCGACACGCCGCCGGAATTCGGCGACTGCCCCATGCCGATGCAAGGTCCGCAGGCACTTTCAAGGATTCTTGCCCCCGCGTCAATCATATCGGCAAGCAGACCGTTTTTGGCAAGCATCTCAAGAACCTGTTTTGAACCCGGCGCAATTGAGAGCTGTACGTCCGGGTGGATAGTCTTGCCCTTCAAAATGTGCGCAACCTTCATCATATCAAGGAGCGAAGAGTTTGTGCAAGAACCGATTGAAACCTGATTAATCTTAATCTTCCCGATTTCATCCGCCGATTTAATATTGTCCGGCGAATGAGGGCAAGCCGCAAGCGGTACAAGCTCCGAGAGATTAATTTCAATCATTTCGTCATAAACCGCGTCATCGTCGGCCTTCTGTTCAGTCCAAACTTCACTCCGATTTTCCTTTTTAAGGAAATCAAGCGTAACTTCGTCCGAAGGGAACACGCTCGTCGTCGCGCCGAGCTCCGCACCCATGTTGGTAATCGTCGCCCGCTCCGGCACAGAAAGCGTCTTAACGCCCTCGCCGGTGTATTCGATAATCTTCCCGACGCCGCCCTTTACGGTAAGACGGCGGAGCACTTCAAGGATAACATCCTTCGCCGAAACGTAGTCGCGAAGCCGCCCTGAAAGCTTAATATTAACAATCTTCGGGTAGGTAATATAGTACGCGCCACCGCCCATAGCAACAGCGACGTCGAGCCCCCCCGCGCCGATAGCAATCATTCCGATTCCGCCGCCCGTCGGCGTATGGCTGTCCGAACCCAAAAGTGTCTTCCCCGGAATCCCGAACCGCTCAAGATGAACCTGATGACATATCCCATTCCCGGGTCTCGAATAATAAACCCCGAATTTCTTCGCCGCCGAACCTATAAAAAGGTGGTCGTCCGCGTTCTCAAAGCCGTTTTGGAGCGTGTTATGGTCAATATAAGCAACCGAACGCTCTGTCTTAACCCGCGGCAGTCCCATCGCCTCAAACTCCAAGTACGCCATCGTACCCGTCGCGTCTTGAGTAAGCGTCTGGTCAATCCTAATCCCGATCTCAGTCCCCTTAACAAATTCCCCGTCCGTCATATGCGCCTTAAGTATCTTTTCTGCAAGAGTAAGTCCCATCATTTCACCCTTATCTTTTTATTTCCTTTTAATTATACATTATAATTGTATCCTTGTCAACCCTTCAAAAACAGATTTTCTTGTCAAACTGCACAAAAAAACGCTGTAGTTCTATCCTATTTGTAAATTTTTTGTGAAAGTATTGACATTCCTCTTTTCATCTGTTACAATATAACCAATGCAAAGGTGTATGTCTTGTGTATTACTTGTGCAATAAGTGTGAAACGTTATTTAATCGTTTTACGGGGGGGAGTGACCGGGTAGCCGCGTGTTCCCGATGCGTTTAATACATATTGTATCGTTCCCGTTTTAATTTTTGTAGACTGTACCCGTTCATGGGCTTTTAATAGGTTTAGTCCATGAAGAGTATTATCTAAATAATGGTTAATTAATAGGTTTAGTTAACTAAAATTTGTTTACCCCATAATTTAGGAGGTTTCAATGAAAAAAAGAATTCTTACAGCCGTGTTGTCTGTTGCTATGATTGCTTCTTTAGCAGCTTGTACAGGCGGCACACCCGCAACAACCACCGCAGGCGGCGGTGCTGACGCTACAACCGCTGCAGGCGGCGGTGACGCAGCAGCTACAACAGCAGCTCCCGGCGCTGACGGCAAAACAGTCCTCAATGTAATGTCCTTCACAGTCGAAGTTCCCGATATGTTCAAGAAATATTTTGAAGTATATCCGGACCGCGCTGCTAAGTACGACCTCAACACAACCATCATCGCTACCACTGACGGCGCATACGAGCCTGCTCTTGACCAAGCACTCGCATCCGGCGGCACAGCTGTTCCCGACCTTTACTGCGCAGAAATCGCTTTCGTTCTTAAGTATACTAAGGGCGACATGGCTGCTTACGCTGCTCCTTATAAGGATCTCGGCATCGACGTTGACGCTCTTCTCACAGCAGGCGATATCGCTCAATACACAGTTGACCTCGGTACTAACCCCTCCGGCGACCTCGTTGGTTTAGGTTATCAGTCCGCAGGCGGCGCGTTCATCTACCGTTCTTCCATCGCTAAGGATACATGGGGAACAGATGATCCTACAGAAATCGCTGCTAAGATAGGCCCGGGTTGGGATAAATTCTTAGGCGCAGCTGCTGATCTCAAGGCTAAGGGCTACGGCATCATCTCCGGCGACGGCGATGCTTGGCACGCAATCGAAAACTCCTCCTCTTCTCCTTGGATCGTTGACGGCAAACTCACAATCTCTCCTGAGCGTGATGCTTTCATCGACCTTTCTAAGCAACTCAAGGACGGCGGATACCACAATGATACTCAAGACTGGACAGACGCTTGGTATGCTGATATGCAGGGCATCGGTGCTCAACCTGTATTCGGCTTCTTCGGTCCTGCTTGGCTCATCAACTATGTAATGGTTGGTAACTCCGGCGGTACTGCTCCCGGCGAAGGCACATACGGCGACTGGCGTGTATGCGAACCTACACAGGGCTTCTTCTGGGGCGGCACATGGCTCCTCGCTTCTAAGGATTCACCTAACAAGGAAGCTATCGGCGACTTCATCGAGTGGGTTACTCTTGATACTTCCGATACAGGCTTACAATATTTCTGGGCTAACGGTTCCGGCGGCATCAACGCAACCGGTACTAAGGATGCAGTTGCTTCCGGCGTAGTTATGGCTAAGTCCGATGGTAAGATGGACTTCTTAGGCGGTCAGAATATGTTCGACGTATTCGTACCCGCTACTGCTTTCGCAAAGGGTGATACCCTCACTCAATACGACCAGACCATCAACGGTTACTTCCGTGATGCAGTTCGTCAATACACAGCCGGTAACATCACAAGAGACGAAGCTATTGCTCAATTCAAACAGCAAGTAGCTGATAACCTCGACGTTGTAGTAGAATAAAACCGCAAAGTGTAGCAGCGGGGATAGCGGCACAGCACCTGTGATGCTATCCCCGCGCTTACTTTAAAAAAGCGTAATACCGTATCATTGACTTAAAGGTTTAATGTTCGTTAAATACAGTTTACGTACTCGGAGGGAGCGATAAGATGAAACGCAGGAAACGCTTAAGCTATGCAAAATACGGCTACTTTTTCAGTATCCCGTTTGTTGTAGCTTTCTTGCTGTTTTCCCTGTACCCTACCCTTTATACGGTTGTAATCGGATTTATGGGCGCTAAGGGTATTGATAACGCATTGTGGACAACTCTGGACAACCCGTTCCAGAACTATGTAACTATTCTTAATAACAAAACATTCCAAGATTCAATCGGCAACACCCTTTGGATTTGGATGATGAACTTTATCCCGCAGATTCTTTTAGCACTTTTACTCACCGCATGGTTTACTACAAGACGTACAAAACTCAAAGGGCAAGGGTTTTTCAAGGTTATCTTCTATATGCCCAACATCATAACCGCTGCAACCATCGCTATCCTCTTCTCCTCTTTCTTCGGTTATCCGGTGGGTCCGGTCAACGATTTGCTCGTTACGTTCGGTCTTACTGACGGTCCGGTAAACTTCATCGTTGACAAGTTAGCTTCGCAGATCATAGTTGCCTTTATCCAGTTCTGGATGTGGTACGGTTATACAATGCTTATCCTTATTTCCGGCGTTTTGGGTATCTCTCCCGATATTTTTGAGGCTGCCGACATTGACGGTGCAAACACCTTCCAGCAATTCTTCGGCATAACCCTTCCGAACATCAGGACGATCCTCATCTACACCCTCGTAACAAGCCTCATCGGCGGTCTTAATATGTTCGATATCCCGAGATTGTACTTAAACGGCGGTCCTTCGGGCGCAACAACCACCGCATCAGTCTTCATCTATAATCAGGCTTTCGCCGGAAGCTATATGTACGGACGTGCTTCTGCCGCAAGTATGATAATGTTCGTTATCATTGTTGCAGCATCGCTCCTGCTCTTCTGGCTTATGCGTGATAAGGACGAAGTCGCCGAAAACAAGATGCTTAAACAAAATCGCAAGGCACAGGCACTTGCAGATAAAACTGCCGGGGGGAGGGGTCTGCTGTGAATAAAGTGAGTACACGCAACGCGAGCTTGGTTTTCAAAATCTTCGCTTACACACTCTGTATTTTTCTTACCGTTCTTTCTGTACTCCCGTTCCTCATAATGTTTATTAACGCAACACGTTCTACAATTGACATTCAACAACACGCCGTTTCACTCATACCCGGAACCGACTTACTCAATAACTTTAAGGTATATACAGGCAAGACATTTAACCCAATGCAAGGCTTCATGAACTCGATGATCATCTCTACCGGTGCTACCGTGCTTAATATTTACTTCTCGACCCTCACAGCATACGCGCTTGTTGCGTATAACTGGAGAGCGAGAGGCGCGTTCTTCTCGGTAATCATGGGCGTAATGATGATCCCCGCACAAGTTACCTCTATCGGTTTCTATCAGTTCATGTACCAAATCGGTATGGTTAACAATTTCTTAGCACTCATCCTCCCCGCAATGGCTGCCCCCGCTACGGTTTTCTTCATGAGACAGTACATGGTTGCGAATCTGCCGATGGATCTTCTCGAAGCCGCCCGAATCGACGGCTCAAGAGAATTCTCGACCTTCAACCGCATCGTTTTACCTATCATGAAACCGGCTATGGCAACCCAAGCGATCTTCTCCTTTGTAGGAAACTGGAACGCACTCTTTATCCCCCTTATCCTACTTACCAGCAACCAAAACTACACCATGCCTATCATGGTTAGCTTACTTAAAGGCGATATCTACAAAACCGAGTACGGCGCAGTTTACCTCGGACTCTCCCTCACCGTTCTCCCCCTCTTTGTGGTATATTTCCTCCTCTCCAAATACATCATCGCGGGTGTTGCCCTCGGCGGCGTAAAAGGATAGTTTCCGACAAACTATATACAAAAAGAAATGGCGCGTGTTTTCGCGTCATTTCTGCAATAAAGGAAATTAAAAACCCCATATATTTACAAGGAGTAACCCTTATGGAACGTACTAAAGCAATAGAAAAAGCAAAAGCCCTTGTGGCACAGATGACAACGGAAGAGGCTTGTTCTCAACTCCGCTACGACGCGCCGGCAATTGAGCGTCTCGGTGTTCCCGAATATAACTGGTGGTCGGAGGCTCTGCACGGCGTTGCACGTGCCGGAACGTCAACCGTCTTCCCACAGGCAGTCGGAATGGCGGCAATGTTCGACCCCGAAATGATGGACGAAATCGCCGACGTCGTTGCAACCGAAGGCAGAGCGAAGTACAATGAGTTTTCAAAACGCGGCGACCGCGACATTTATAAGGGCTTAACCTTCTGGACACCGAACATCAACATCTTCCGTGACCCGCGTTGGGGACGCGGACACGAAACATACGGTGAAGACCCGTTCCTCACTGCCGAACTCGGCAAGGCTTTTGTACACGGGCTTCAAGGCGACGGTCCTGTCATGAAGGCGGCGGCTTGCGCTAAACACTATGCCGTTCACTCCGGACCCGAGGGCATCCGCCACGAATTTGACGCAAAAGCAACCATAAAGGATATGGAGGAAACATACCTCCCGGCGTTTGAAGCACTCGTAACCGAAGCTGAGGTTGAATCGGTAATGGGCGCGTATAACCGTACTAACGGCGAACCCTGCTGCGGTCATTCGGTTCTTATGGTTGATATTTTACGCGGCAAATGGAAATTCAAGGGGCATTTCGTTTCCGACTGTTGGGCAATACAAGACTTCCACACTAACCACATGGTAACAAATTCCGTTGAGGAATCCGCTGCACTCGCGATTAAAAACGGCTGTGACCTTAACTGCGGCAACACATACGTCCATATCTTCAAGGCATATAACGACGGTCTCGTTACCGAAGAACAGATCCGTACCGCTGCAGAGCGTCTTTTCACCACCCGTTACCTACTCGGCATAATGGGCGACGGCAGCGAGTGGGACAACCTTGACTACACCGTGGTTGAAAAGGACGAGCACTTAGCACTCGCTAAGAAGGCTGCCGAAAAGTCCTGCGTACTCCTTAAGAATGACGGGATTTTACCGCTTGATATTAAGAAATACAAGACAATCGGCGTAATCGGTCCGAACGCTTACAGCAGAGCGGCTCTTATCGGCAACTATCACGGCTATTCGTCAAAATACATCAGCGTGCTTGAGGGTATCAGAAACTACGTCGGCAAAGATGCTCAGGTACTCTATTCCGAGGGCTGTAAGCTCAACGGCGACCGCGTTGAAGGTCTCGGCAACAACGACGACCGTATCTCCGAAGCACAAACCGTTGCTTCTCTCTCCGACCTTGTTATCATGGTTGTCGGGCTTGATGAAACCCTCGAGGGCGAGCAGGGCGACACAGGCAATTCCGCCGCTTCCGGCGACAAGCTTGACCTTCTTCTTCCGGTAAGCCAACGCCGCATGATGAAGGCGGTTATGGCGGAGGGTAAGCCGGTTGTTGTTGTGCTTATGGCGGGCAGTTCAATCGACCTCGAAGAGGTTAACGACTCCGCAAAGGCAATTCTCCACGCGTGGTATCCCGGCGGACAGGGCGGCGAAACTGTTGCAAATATCCTTTTCGGCGACGTTTCCCCCTCCGGAAAGCTTTGCGTAACCTTCTACCACAACGACGACCTTGCGAAGATGCCCGAGTTTACAGATTATGACATGAAGGGCAGAACCTACCGCTACATTGACTTCATGCCGCTTTATCCCTTCGGTTACGGCTTAACATACGGCGACGTTTCGGTTAAGAGCGCGGGGGCAAGTGTAACACCCGACGGCGACACGGTTGTCGAAGCGGTTGTTGTTAACAACGGCAAAACCGACACCGAAGACGTTGTTCAGGTTTATCTGCAAAATGAAGGCAGTGGGAACGCGCCTAAAAACCCGCGTCTTGCGGCGTTCAAGCGCGTTTCAGTTCCCGCAGGCGAACAAGTAACAGTCAACATGACTATCAAGGCGAAACAGTTTGAAGTTGTTGACGATGCCGGCAACCATGTAACCGAGGGTACGCCCGTGCTATACATCGGAATGGGACAGCCGGACGCACGTACGGAAGAACTTACCGGGAAGAAATCCGTTAAGGTTACACTGTAATAAAATTCAAATCGGCATAATAAAATTTTGCGGGGGAGAATTTTTCTCCTCCGCAAAACTTATAATGAGGATACCTATGATTTACCTTGACTATGCGGCAACAACACCGCCCGCACCCGAAGTTACAGACGCCGTAAGCGAATGTATGAGGACATTAACCGCGAACCCGTCGGCGGCGTATTCGATAGCAACTCCCGCTCGAACGAAGATGATTGCCGTTAAGAAGCAGATTGCGGCGTTTTTAGGCGCAACCCCCCAAGAGATTTTTTTCACCTCCGGCGGAACCGAATCGAACAGCCAAGCGATATTTCAAGCGGCTGGGAAACATATCGTAATCGGTGCCGCAGAGCACAGGTCGGTTTTCGCGGCGGCAGCAAATTTTTCATGCGAAGTAACTGCCGTTCGCCCCGATAAAAACGGCGTTATTACCCCGGAAGCAGTCCTCCGGGCAATTCGCCCCGATACCGCGCTTGTGAGTGTACAAAGCGTGAACAACGAAACGGGGGTAATTAACCCTATCCGAGAGATTGCGGACGCGGTTAAACGGAAAAAAATCCCGTTCCACACCGACGCTGTCGCGGCTTTCGGGCATATAAACATTGATATGACAAATATAACCATGTTAAGCGCGTCCGCACATAAATTTTACGGACCGCGCGGGATTGGTTTTATATATATAAAGCAAGGTAGCAGGGCAAAGCCGCTTATTGCCGGTGAACAGGAGGGGAGCAGGCGCGGTGGTACGGAGAATCTCCCGGGAATCTGCGGAATGGGCGCGGCAATAGAGCTTATTACCGACATCAATGTTGAATTAGCGCGGTTAAAAAGTCTTCGTGAAGAATTTTTGAGGGGTCTTGCCGGCAGTGGAATCGCTGAAACAGTATCGAACGCGGATATTTATCCGGGAATAATTTCCCTGAGGCTTCCCGGCTTCCCCGCCGAAAAGGCAATTTCACTCCTTGACGCGAGGGGAATTTACGTCTCCGGCGGCGCGGCTTGCAGCAGCTCTTCACATTCGCCGAGCCATGTGCTTATTTCAATGGGGCTAACCCCCGCTGAAGCCTTTGAAGTAATAAGAGTAAGCATGGGGCGGCAAACAACCGAAATGAAGACGGCTGCAAGTGTAATAAAGGAAATATATAACAAAAGCGTAATATAAAATATAACATAAATAACACAATTAGGGAAAAATTTACGCGCAGAGTAATTTTGTGCAACTACACAATAAAATCGCCTTTAGTCTTCAAAATATGTCAGAGTTTAGGTAAAATAAAGTTAAAAATTGGTGACAAAAGTAGTGGAATGGTTACAATGTTTGTACAATATGCACAAAAACGAAGCTTCATTTTGATTTGACATAACTAAAAAAATAGTGTATACTGCCTATATTGAAAGGTGGTTATATGCTAATAGTAAAAAAGAATTCCGCAAGACGTTTACTTTTTATACCATTCATTGTAATTGCGGCGATTCTCCTAATTACACTGACAGTCGGAAAAAATGTATATGCCGTTGATGATGAAGGATTATCGGAAACAGAGGAAACTGCAATTGCGCTTGCCGCGCTGATAAATAATACCCCCGCGCCCGTAACGACCGACTCCTCGCCCGCAATACTTGCCAATCGCGTTACCGAAAAGATTACCACTGACGTTGCACCCATCGAATATTCCACAATTTACAAAGAGGACGAAACCCTCCAAAAGGGCGTCGAAGTCGTTATGACAGAGGGCACGCCCGGACAGCGTATAAGCAACGTTAAACGTACATACATGGCAGGCAGGTTAAAGACAGTCGAGCTTATCTCCGAATTTGAGACTCCCCCGCAGGATAAGGTTGTCCACGTCGGCTCGAAGGTTCGCTATCTCCCCGACAGAATGATTTCGGAGCTTGAAATTCCCGAATGGTTTTCACTCGACGCAAACGGCGTACCGACAAACTATTCCTCGGTTCTCACCGGGAAGGGCGTTGCGTATTGGGCGAACCCCGGCGCAAAAACCGCCTCCGGCAGGACGGCAAAACCGGGAATGGTTGCGGTTGATCCGTCTATTATCCCTTACGGCACAAAGCTCTATATAGCTTCTGCCGACAACAATCTGGTCTACGGTTACGCAATCGCCGCCGACACGGGTACAAGCCTTATCGAGGGCGTATGCCTTGTCGATCTCTTCATGAACAGCTACGACGAGTGCGTCGAATGGGGAGCACATGAGGTAAACGTGTACATCTTAGACTAAGTGCTCGTCATGTGCGCACACGAAGTCAACGTCTACATCTTAGACTAATAATTGTAAACTTATTATTAATTCATCATATTCGTTTGACAAATCGGAATATAAATGTTAAAATTACTACGGGAAGACTTTATTCCCGTAGTTTATTTTTGAAATGAGTGATTATATTGACTTTTGCCGAGAAACTCAAGCGTTGCAGACTTGTCTTAAACCTTTCACAGACTGAACTTGCAAAACGTTCCGGCATAACCGAACGCACAATATATACCTACGAATCAATGGGAATCATGCCGAGGAGCGGCAACGTTAAACGTCTCGCGGATGCCCTCGGCGTTTCGGTTAGCTATCTGCTTGAAGACGACCGCAATATCGTTTCAACCCCCATTGATGACGAATCAATCGACGATGTTAACGCCGATATTTACCTCTTCGCAGTAAAGGAAAAGTTCGGCGAAAACGGGCTGACGGAGGCGAAAGACCTCCTTGCGCGAACCGCTTCTCTGCTTGCTGACCCCGACATCGAGGAAGAGGCGAAGGACATCTTCTTCCAGAGTCTCATGGAAGTCTACCTCGAATCAAAAGCGGAAGCAAGAGACAAATTCACCCCGCGTAAACGAAAATCGCGTTCGATAAAAATATAAACCACTTTAGGATATATCCGTATTTGGTGTATACAACGAAAACGCGTATATGCAAAAACAGCGTATAAACTAAAACAGCGTACATGACCGTACGCTGTTTAGTATAGGTTTTATTTATTAGCATCAAGGAAATCGTAGAGAACTTTCATTGCCTCGGCTCTTGTTACCTTATTGTTGGGCATGAATCTGTTGCCGTCCAAGAAGCGAAGCCCTAAAGCTGTCGCGATATTGACGAATCCTAAATCGGGGTCTGTTGTGGGAATGTCGGTGAAGACTTCGGCATATATCCCTTTAAGTTTTGCCGCTTCCGATAAACTCGACATTACCGTGAAAAGCTTTGCTGCTTCGCGATATGTAATGGGTTTTTCCGATTTATCGAGACCGAAAAGCTCGTCACTGTTATAATAACCGCCGGTATAGTTTTGCATTAGGGTGTAGAACTCTTTGCCGGTAATCTCTGTCTGTGCCGAGAACTTCCCGTCAATCGGTTCAAGCTGTATGCTGTAGTACCCCATTTCGGTAATCTTTTTCCCGAAGTCGTCGTCCTTTATATCGGTGTATGAATACTTTTCGGTACCTTCCGTTTTCGGTATCGGCTTGCCGTAATAATCCGAGAGCTTGCCTGTGCGGGCGTTCATGTAGTAGCTCTCAAGACCGTACATAAGATAGGTGTGGGGAGTGCCGTCGGCGGTAAATCCCGAGAAGTAGAGCGAAAACTCGGTTTGTTTCCAAAGTTCTGCGAACGCTTCCTTTGCGGTTAAGATTTCCGCTTTCGGGAAGGTTACATTCGTGTAAGTTTGCGCAACATTCGTTACTTCGCCGAATGCATTAACGGCTATATGGATACTGTCGCCGTTTACGGGGATATTTTCGTGATAACGTTCAAATCTAAATGTCCGGCTGTGGATATTAATCGTCTTCCCGGTCTTGGAATCTTTTTCGAGCGGTCGTGTATTAGTCGAAACAGCGCGGTATTCGTTAAATGTGTCCCCGAAATAATACTTTGCCGCTTCCCCTGCTTTTGTGTTGTTTTTCGCAACATCAAACATCGGTGTTTTAGTAATCGGTTCGCCGTTTTCGTCAACTTCTTCAATTGCAGTTGTATCTTCGTCTACCGGATATTCGGCTGCTATAATCGTTCCGACATTAGCCCCCGATTGCGTAAACTGCTCAATCTTTCCTGTGTCGGCGTCGATCGTAACCGAGACATAACCGTATTTTTTATTGTCGTCAAGTTTGAATTCCAACCGCCAAGTATTCTTTTCGGGTCCGAAGGTATCGTCGGAATAGAGGTTCGCGGATGTTAACTTATACTTATCGTTAATGAAGATGTACGGGTCCTCTTGTACAATTTTTTCTGCCTGTTCCTTCGTAAAGCGAACCTTGCTCTCTTCAATCTCCCTGCGCTCGGCGGCGGTGAAGGCAACCCCTAAATCGTTAGATGAATATGCTGCATCCGACTCCGCCATTTCATCGTCGTAACCGATACCATATGCAGGCATTGCAACATCCACGCTGCTGTTATACTTGCTCATGTCATCATACATCGTCGTTTCTTTTCCGGTAAATGCGTCGAATTCGTAGGTGTCGGAGGGTGTGAAAACTATCTCCGCCGTTATTGCACCCTTTTGGTAGTCTTTCTTGATGATATAAGCGGGGTTAAGCTTTATTGCGGATTCGTAGTTAGATTGAATCTTCGCGGTACCGAGACGCTTTGCGGGGTCGGGGAACTTTGCGTTGTCCCACCAATTTACGCTAAAGCTGCGCATCTTGCCGCTGTCCTTGTCAAAAGACACAGACCCGGAGTTTGTTGCAACCTTTACGCCGTTTTCGACACGTACAAAGGAACACCAAACCGTATCGCCGTAAAGCGTTGCGTTTATATTATTAAACGCAATCTTATCTGCCATTCCGGGGTTAGCGATATTAACCGCGCGTTTCGCGTAGGTTTCGTAATCCTCGGGGTTAATTTTACCGAACGCCCTCGGGGTATTGCCGTCGCCGCCGTAGACCTTGTTTTCGTTATAGTCGACATTAGTAATAACATCGCCGACGATTGTTACGGAAAGGAAGGTTGGTATAGCAGAACCTGCCTTAAGCGGCTGGATTGTAACTGCGTCATCTTTGGGACGCCATGTGAAATAGAAGGTTGTAGTGCCGCCTCTTGTGTTAACCCGGTATTCGAATTCCGAGAGGCGTTCGGGCACGTCAATCCGCTTCTTAACCTTTGTTAACGCGGTTTGAAGGTCAACATCGGAAACCTCCGAAGACGAGCCGTTCCCGCCGTAATAGCCTCCGCTGTAGACATAATAATCGTCAACTGAATCTTCTACAATATCATATTCATCCGCCGATACGCCCATAACGCCGACAGACAGCATAAGAGCTGTTAAGGTTGCCGTAAGTTTTAAAAGTTTCATAATCAAACCTCGTTTCTGAGTTTCTGTTATATATACAATTTAAAAAGACACTTTTTTTCATTCTTTCTTGTTTTTTTCAGAAATTTATGTTACAATGTTAAGTAGGTCTTGTTCCCCCCGCCGGAGGCGGGGGAAACAGAATAAATACATTTCATTGCTATTGGTGCCGCACTCGCGGCGGAATGGAGTTTTCAGATGTGCATAAAGGTAAATAAACTGTGCGATGATTTGTGGGAGATAAATGAGGGGTTTGTCCGCTCTTTTCTGCTTCACGGAAAGCGGGGGACACTCCTAATCGACGCCTGTATGGCGGGCGGGAAAGGGTTTAGGGACGCTGTTTCGTCTATAGCAGGGGAGAATGAGGTGAAGAAGGTTGCCTCCCACACCGACCGCGACCATATCGGCGGCTTTACTAAAAACGATACTGTTTTTGTTCACCCGGCGGAGTATGAACATTTAGGGAAACACGATTTCGCGCTTAAACCTCTTTGGGAGGGCGACATTTTAGACGCCGGTAATCGAAAACTACGGGTTTTGCATATACCCGGGCATACTCCGGGGAGTGTTGCCCTTATTGACGATGATAATAAGATGGTTTTTGCGGGCGACAGCGTTTCCGACAGCCATGTTTATATGTTCGGAGCGGGGCGTAATATTGAAAGCTATATTGCAAGCCTTGAGAGACTCGGGGGAGAGTGCGAAGGCTACGGCTTTTACGCCTGTCACGGGAAAGCCGAACTTCCAGCCTCTGCTTTAACAACCCAGCTTGAATGTGCGAAGAAAGCTTTTGACGGGGAACTCACGGGCAAAATGCCCCCCTTCCCTTCGCCTTGCAAGCTTTATGAGTACGGTGGTACCGGGATACTATATCATAAGTAAGGTTAATCGGCTGTGTCATTTCACAGCCGATTTTAGTTTTATCTTTTTTTCTTGAAAACAGCCATGCCTGTTAAGCCGGCAAAAAAGGCAATTGTTACAATATAAAGCGGAACATTGCCGGTAGACGGGACTGCTGTTACCATCTCGTCAGCTTCGGGAGTAAACATTGTTATCCGTCCTTCGCCTGTGGGGATTTCGGGGTTTGTCCCGATATACCATATTAACGCATCGGTAAGGGAGGTAATTTCGGGGTGCGCAAGGGGGAGCGTTTCATCAAACGCCGTGGGAAGCATGGTATATTTATCACCGCCGCCCGAAATCCAGTCGTTCGTCGCAACCTTATAAACCGTCCCGTCGTCAAGGGGAGTGTCGCCTATCGTAATCTCGGAAATCCTGCTGCCGGGTTCTGCGTCAGGGTTAAATGAGAAACTCACACCCGAAACTTGCAGAAAACCGCCCGTTTCTTCGGGATAGGACGAAACCGAATGTTCAAGCGTCTCGCGCAGGGTTTTTCCGTCAACCTCCGCCATAAGGATGAAATTCAAAAACGGAAGTATAGAATTAACATTTTCAATCGTTATATCACCGGTCGGAAGGTCAGCCCGTATCGAACCGCCGTTCATAAGAGCAACATCCGCGCCGGAAACAGCCTTAATTGCGTCTGCTATGAAATCGCCTATCTGTGCTTCGCTTGTACGGAGTACCGATCTTTCCGCTTTCATCTCATTTTCATTAACCGTCAAAATCTCTTTGCCCTTTTCATCTGCAACAGCAGCCCATTTGTCGATTATCGCCTTAACCTCTGCTGCCTTTGCCTTGCCGCCTTCCGAAAGCTGGAATTTACTTGCTTCTTCGGGGGTAATTTCCTCGGCATCCGCTATAAAACCGCCGTTACCGTCGGGTGTGAAGAGAATCGCCCCAAAACTTTGCGCATACTCTCCTGAAGAAACGATTAACGGTTTTCCTTCTTCTTGGGTTATTTCCTCTAAGGGCGTGTGGGAGTGCCCGTCAATGAAAAGGTCAATACCGCTTGTATTGTCGCGAAGCTCATATATAGTACCGAAACCTTCGTCATAAACTCCTAAGTGCGATATACATATAACAAGGTCTGCGCCGTCGTCTTTAAGAGACTTTGCCGTGTCATTTGCATACGCGGTTATGGTGTCTTTTGTGCCGAAATCGAGACCGCGCCCGCCGTTTGATGAATAAAGCGTCTCGGGGGTCGTTATGCCGAAGAAAGCGATGGTGTAACCGTTTGCTTCAAAGGTAATAGGTGCCGCCCAGTGAATACCGGAAAAGCCAACCTGCGTCATAAACTGCGGCGCGTCAAACATTGTGCGAAGCTCTAAAAGCCTGTCCGTACCGTAATCGAACTCGTGATTCCCGAGAGTCATTACGCTGTAACCTGCCGCGTCCATAATCTCCATAGCCGCTTCGCCGCGATTGTTGTTAACAAAATACGCGCCCTGAATCATGTCGCCTGCGGAAACAAGGAATGTCGCGGGATTTACTTCCCTTACCGTCTCTACAATCCCGGCAATCAAATCATGTCCGATGTTTTGGTCGGTTCCCTGAAAATAACCGTGAACATCGTTTGTATGGATAATCACAATTTCGTCGGAATAGTCTGCAAAGACAGGCATCGGCACAAGGCAGATTGCCAAGGCAACTATGACAGCCGCAATTTTCTTAAGTTTCATCTTTCCTCCACAGGTTTCGATTATTAAAAAGATATATTAATTATAACATACTATAAAATTTTTTTCAATATTTTTTTATGTTAATTAAAAAAATTCCTCCTGTTTGTTATTAACATTACAGGAGGAATTTAGGCTTTATCTTGATTCGTTTACATATGTTGTGGCTCTGTCTTGGATAATTGCTGCAGTTTCTTCTGCGGATTTCTGTCCGTTGAAGAAGGCTTTAACGTCATCTCTTATAATCTTTTCAAGATCGGTTTCGGAACGCCTTACGGACGAGATATTATCAATCGCTTTCATTACCTTCGCGTTGTCTTCGGGTGTATTATTCGGAAGCTTAACCTCTTGATCGTCTATATATGCCGTATTGTCGTAATATACCTTCTCTTTTGTCTGATAATCAGTATAGTAGGGACGCTCAAGTGATGCCGCCGCTAATTTATCAAGTTCTGATTTAAGAATCGGGAAATTGTAGCGTTCGGAAGAACTGTCTTGCTGCCTCGGGTCTTTATAGGTAATAAAGCTTTTAACAAACTGCCATGCGCCGTCGGGGTTCTTTGACTTTGCCATAATTGCAACTTCCAGTCCGAGCTCTGCAATTATGCCGGTGTCGCCTTCCTTGCCGGGATAACCTAAGATACTGACAGGTGCGCCGAAGGTTGAAAGCGTTTCGGACACAATTTCTCTGAAGTTGTACATATTGTAGTATTCTAACAGAATCGTATCGTTCCTGTAACCGCTCCACCTCGCACTCCAGTCGAAATCTTGATAATCGAAAGTTTCGGGGTATGATTTCGCCTTATTAAGGAGGGAGATAAACTCCGGCGTGTTGAAATAACACTTTCCTGTCGCATCGTCTATATAACTCCCGAGATAGTTGTAAACGAATCTCACCATGAAGTCTTCGCGGGTGGTCGTCGGGTCGAAAAGAGCCGCATTCGGGAACTCTGCTGCCTTGCTTTGAAGCTCCGCAAAGGTTTGCCCGAGCTCATCACCGAATATTGACTGTTTTCCCAAAAGTGCCGCAACAGTAAATGTCGGTGACAGACTGTAGAGTTTCCCTTCAACCGAAAGTTTATCCACTACCGACGGTACAAGGTCTTCGAGTTTAAGTTCCGGGTCGTCATTAAGCCTTGTCTTAAGGTTAAGAAGCAAGCCTTTCGCGACATAACTGTCATACGGCATATTCTGATCTATTACGATAACATCGGGTATGTTGCCGCTTATAACTTCGTTATTGAAAGTAGTGAGGTTTTGGGTGTTTGTGGAGTTCGGGTCGGATGAATAGGTTACAAACTCTACTTGATATTCGGTGCTTGCTTTATTGAAATTGCGGATATATGTGACTAATTCATATTCGTCCCTTAAAGCGGCAACCTTTATAACTTTCTTATCGGCAACGTTCGCAGGGTCAACCTTTTCAAGAAGAAAAACTCCGTCCATGCCATCTGTTTCGTTGTAACCGCTTATGATGAATTTATCCGCCGATATCGGTACAAGGGTATTTATGGACATAGCACCGATGGAGGAAGCAAGCATATCAACAACAACAGATTTATTCGCAAAATCCTTGTCATATCCGTAAACGGCAACGCGGTTGGATTCAAAGAATGAATAATCTCCGACGCCGGGAACAGCATTGTATTCAATGGGGAAATCTTGCGCTTCGTCAAGTTTACCTGTAGAGAGGTTAATCTTTGCGATTGTTACCTTTGTAGAAGATTCATTATCAACAATCTTCCATTCGTTAAGGTTAACCCCGACAGACCCGTCCGGCATTTTGTATATACCTTGGATATAGGTGTTACTGTTTCCGGTATTGGCAGTTGCATCAAGCGTATAGTTAAAAATAACATTGCCGGTAGCGGGTTCAATTACATACACGCCGTTTGATGTATTAAAGTAAACATTTCCGCTGTCGTCCAATACGCATCTGTTTACGTAAAAATCAGTGGTATCGGTTTCAAGAGCCTTACTGATAATATCCGAAACATTAAAGAGAACTTTTTCGTTAAGTTCGTTGTCATATGAAACAAGTTCGTTCTTATTTACGCTGTTAAAATTCCCTTCTTCGTCCATTCCGTATATGTTTGTTTCCTTAGTAGCGTAAACCGTTCCGTCCTGTAATACCATGAGGTTGCTGTAGCCTACATACTTTTCTTCGGTTTGTGGAATTTCGGATAGGGTGACTTTCTTAAGAATGTTGCCGTCAAGGTCGGCTTTTAATAAATAGATGGTGTTAATGTATGTCTGTTCGTAAGATTCGGTAACCGCTTCGGTTTCTGCAACAATATCCGCTTCGTCAACAACCTCTTCTGTCTCTTCCGCTTCGTCGACAACTGCAACCGTCTCGGCAGCAAGCGGCATAATCGGTGTCACAGGGGTTGATGTTTCGCTGTTAGGTATATTAACCGTTACCCATTTATTTGCGTAGAAATAAAGGTTTGTGCCGTCAAAAGCAATGTTTGAAATGGAGTCGAATTCTTCGCCGCTTGTGATTAACGTTTTCGCCTCAAAGATGTGCTCTTTAGAGGCGGCGGGAGCTTCTTTTTTACAGCCGGTAAATACAATACCCGAGAGTAATACGGCACAGGCAATCGCCCCTATTTTCTTAAGATTCATTAAATCTCTCCTTATATCCTTCTCCCTTTGGGAGCAGTTATCTTTTTCATAATAAATTTGTACAGTTTAACAAGGTATGCAAAGCCGGTTATTACGGGAATTGCGGTAAATACACAGAGGAAAAAGAGGAGGAGCGAGAGCTCTGTATCACGTTCACGCGCCCTGTTTTCCCACACGGGAACAATTATTGCATCATCTTGTGCCGACAACTTATTGATATTCCCTAAAATACCGAAGAGCGCGGATAGGGAAGTGCGGGAACTGTTTTCGATAACCCTTGTACTTTTATCGACGGAAACGTCCCCGTCTGTTATTCCGACCGTTGTTTTTACTGTTGTTAACCCTGAGCCGTTTACGGGATTCGGGAGTATTATTTCAACACAGGAAAAAGATGCCGGATAACCATTTAACGTCTCTGAAAGCTCTTTATCGAGGAAAATATAACCTTTATCTGCGTTCGGAATCCTGACAACCCCGCTTATATGTATAGCTGTGTTTCCGACAAAAAGGTATTCGCCGACAACATCACTGCTGCCGAAGAGCTGCCAAGCGGCGTTCTCGTCGATTACGGCGTTGTCGTGCATAACCGTGTCATCGGAAAGAAAGGTTCCGGTTAAGATTTCGTAGGGGTGGAAAAGCAGAAAGTTTCCGCCGATAAAATAGCTTTCGAGGTTCGCGGAAGTCGACTTAATATCCGTCTTTGCGGTAAAAGAAATAGTCGTCGGAGCGGTGCAGTATGAGATTGCAACTGCATTTTTGCGAGCTGACTTAACGTAGTTCGCGGTCTTTTCGTCAATGTCAAAGGTCATCTGATAGGTTTTATCGAGGGATATACCATTCTGATAGAACACAGAAACCTGCGCGAAAGGCACGTTCCCGTCGAGCGTTTCTTTTTTAAATATGTCGGAAAAACTAAACGGCGGTTTTGTTATTACATTCCATCGTTTATAAGCTTCCTGATCGGGAAGATTATGAAGTTTGACAGAAAATGTTATTGCCAAAGCGATAATTACAACAACCGCCGCTATGTTAGTGATAAGGACTGCTTTTTTCATATTTCATCCAAACGGTTTTAGCTATTTTGTAATCTAACCTGTTGCTTATGCGACACCGGCTTGTCGGAGGTAGTTATTACCCATAAGCCGTTTTCTATTGAACCGTCTATTGCGGAAGATTGTCCGTTCGTCGCAACAACGTTTACGGGGATTCGTTCCGCTGTATAACGGCTTCCGAAGGGCGTACTCTTCGGAACGCAGGCAAGAACGAATTTGCCGTTAGTATCTTCGCGTATTGCGGAGGCGGGGACAACCGAGCTGTAATCTGCCGAACGTTCCCCGACGGATAATTGGAGGTTGAGTCCGAGGCTGATATCGCCTGTTACGGTAAATGTCAAGAGCTTTTTATTGCTCGGGTCGGAGGGGTCGTTTGTAATCTTCGTAAGTTTTGCGGCTGCTTCTCCTTGATAATAATACATAACTTGGGCGGCAACACCGATGGAGACGCGTCTTGCCTGATCGTTGCTGACGGAGAATTTAAGCTGATAGCCGTTTTCAATGAGAGCGATAGAACAAAGGGTGTCACCGGCAGCGGCAGATTGCCCCGAAACGGCGACAATACTTGTCACAATACCGGATACCGTCGATAGAAATTTACTTTCCGACCCGGCATTTTGCGCTTCTTCAAGTTTTGCCTTCGCCCTGTCAACCTCGGTCTTTTTCGCGTTAAGGTCAACCGCTGACTGTCCCGCCGCCGCAGCATCGGCTTGCTGCATTGCCGCAAGATCAATCTTCGCCGTTTCTATCTTGTATTCTTGTTCTTTTATCGAAGCGGTCAGGTCCTCAGCCTTGCCGGGGATTGCTTCCTTTGCCTCTGTTTCCGCAGTGGTTGCAGCTGTAACAGCATCTTTTGCGTCGGCGATTAGGTCGCCGAGATCCCTCGATTCATTTCTCAGTTCGCGGTTAATCTTAAGGCGCAGTTCAGAAAGTTTCTTGGTCTCTGTATCAAGCTGTCGCGTAAGATTCTTTCGGAAAGTGTTTTCGGAGGTCAGCCTGTTCTTATAGCCGGTCGCACTTGATACTGCCGAGGAGGCACTGTTATAGGCTGCTTCTGCAACACGTTGTTTCGCTTGAAGATCGGTAAGCTCGCTGTAGAGCCGTACAATTGTATCGCCGTATGTATCCGAGGCGGTTCCGTCCGAGTTTTCATTCTTCATGCGCGCTTCGGTGATTTCTTCCTCTTTATCGTATACGGCTTGGGTAGCTGCTTCAAAAGCCTGACGAGTTGCAGAAAGGTCAACATCACCTGTCTCGGCGATAAGCTTTTCAAGTTCTGCTACACGTTCGTCCGATTCTGCTTTTTTAAGGGTAATCGAATCAATCTTGGCTTGAATTTCTTCAATCTGCTTAACGTAATTCGGGTCTAAAAAGTCGTAATTCCCGCCGGCAAGATCGGTTATAATCCCGTCAATTTCGGTCTTTTCGCGTTCGAGTAAAGCGAGGTTATCTTCGGCGTCTTTTTTTGCCTTTTTAGCCGCTTCGTATGCCGCTTCAAACGTCGGTATCTTCGCAAGTTTTTCCTTGGTTTCGGCAAGTTCCTCTTCTTGCTTTTCTATAGCAAGCTCGTCTTTCGTATAGTCCTTGCCTGTCCCCATAAGCATCTTATCGTATTCGTTCTTAACGGTGTCATAAGCAATTTGGAGTGCTTCAACATCGGTTTTTTTAGTGTCCGAAAGCGTAAAGAGGGTCTGCCCTTCGGTGACAGTGTCCCCGACAGCAACCATTATCGCGCCTATTGTACGCGCTTCGCTGATCTTTACGTCGGTAATTGCCGCCGCTTCAACGGTACCGCTCCCTCGTATCTGCTCGGAAATTTGGGCATACCCCGGCATAACAACGGCTACCTGCGGCAGTGAAATGTTCATGATTGTATTGGAAAAAAGTGTCAGCACAAGCATGACTATCAAGAAGATGATAGCCGCATTTTTGATAATGTTTTTACGTTTGTTATTACGTTCTTGTTCCATAAAATTATCCCTTTACTCCGCTTTGATAAGCTATACCCTCGACTAAATATTCCTCACCGTAGAGGAAGATGAAGATTGCCGGAAGCATATATATGACGGCTACAGCGAACGCAAGCCCGATTTCGCCGGAATTAATCTGCGATAAAAATACCGAGAGCGGGTAACGCGAACTGTCCGAAAACATGATAAGCGGTTGTTCAACCATGTTCCAGTTGTCGATAAATACAAGTATTGCAACCGAAGCGAAAGCACTTTTACAGAGAGGAAGGTATATGTGGAAAAGTATCTGCGGTTCGTTTGCTCCGTCGAGTTTTGCGGCTTCGTTTAAGCTCTTAGGTATACGCCGCATGATTTTCGATATGATATACACCGCGAACGGCGTGAATACCCCGGGGAGGATTATCGACCATCTTGTATCGAGAAGTTTAAAAGTATCCGCGACAAGGTAGTTAGGCACAAGCGTTACCTGATACGGCATAAGCATTATTATCAGGTAGATGAAAAAGAGCGCGTTCCAAAGTTTTCCCCGAAGTCGTGCGAATGCATACGCCGCGCCCGCCGCGGTTATGAGCTGGAAGATAACTATCGGAGCTGTTAAGAATACGCTGTTCCAGAACTTGAAAAGGTAATCGGGGCTTTTGAATAAAACTGTAATATATTGCGAAAACGTAACCATATCCGGGATTAACTTGAGATTAAGTTTATCGGACATGAAAGTCTTCGAGCCGGACTCGGGCGTCGCAAAGATTGTTCCGTAATTCGCCTGAATCTCCGATTCTGCCATGAAGCTGTTGCTTATCGTTAACACAGTCGGGAGAAGAAATACGAGTGCCGACAACCCGGCAAAGAGCGTTAACAGGGCAGTAATGATAAATCTTTTTACTTTAGCTGCTCTTTTTATATGTTTTGCCATTAACGGTTTAATGTAACATTACCCCCTTTCACTAAATTACGAATCTTCTTCAAGTTCGCCGCCGAAACGGTTTTCGATAAAAAACAACGTTCCGATTATGATAACCATTACGATTCCCATTAAGATTGCGGCTGATGAGAGCTTTTGGTAATCGAGGGAGCGGAAGGTGTTGTTCATGAAGTGTTGGAGCAGATAGAGCCTGCTGTAAGGGTAATCCCCGGTAAGAAGATATGTTTCGCGGAAAACCTTAAATGAGCTAATAAGCGACATTATTCCGACAAACAAGATGGAAGGGGAGAGGTAACGAAGTTTTATTGCGAAGAATTTGTAAACCGACCCCGCACCCTCAAGCGTCGCAACCTCCAAGAGGTCTTTGGGGATACTTTGGAGTGCCGCTAAGAAGAGCACCATGTTGTAGCCCAAGTTTTTCCACAAAAACAGTATCGCAACGACAAAAAGTCCGTAATCCGACTTAAGCCAGTCAATAGAAGTTCCGCCGAAATGTTCGATAACTTGGTTAAGCGTTCCGTTAAGGTGGAACACTACCTGCCAGATTAACACTACCGAAGCGATAGGCACCATTAAGGGGCTTAAAAAGAATGTTCTGAATGTCGAAACAAGCGGTAGCTTATAGTCAAGGAGCATAGCAAGGAAAAGCGACAGCACAACCGCAAGCGGTACGGCGGTCAGAGAAAACAGCAGAGTGTTTCCGGAAGCGCGGAGGAATGCCGAGTTCTTTACGATTGATATGTAGTTATCAAGGAAAACAAATTCTTGATTTATGGGGTTATCTACTAAAGAATAGAAGATTATTACAACAAACGGCGCAAGGAAGAACGCAAGAACACCTACAAGGCTCGGCATAAGGCAGACATACGGGAAGATATTGTCGGCTGAGAGCCTTTTCCCCGCTGTTCTTGCTGTTGACTTAATATCTTTTATTATTTTGTCTCGTTTTCGCAAACTTTTTCACCGACCCTATAACTATCAATGTTAACATTGTAACATACTATTAAGACATTTACAACAGTTTATTCAAAATGTAATAAAATTAACCGTTGTGTAATGTTATATAAATCCTTGAAATAAGTCGACTGTCTCCCCCGCCTCCGGCGGGGGAGACAGTCAAAAAACAATTATTTTTGTATGGGAATAGCATTAGGGTTGACAATTAGCTTTTTTTTATGTATAATTAAATCTGCGAGTAAGCTGTACGGACAAGAAGAGGAGCGATCCTCTTTTAGGAAAGTCCGGGCACCAAAGGGCAAGGATAGCTGCTAACGGCAGCCGAGGGCGACCTCAGGGCAAGTGCAACAGAGATATACCGCCGATTTTTCGGTAAGGATGGAAAGGCGAGG
>JAISGY010000043.1 GCA_031262835.1 Ruminococcus sp. | reverse complement strand
GTTGCAGCAGCGTTTTCAACAACTGCGTTTGCAGGAACGGCTACTGCAGAGATAGCCATTGCGGATGCTGCTACAGCAGCGATAGTTTTTTTCATATTCATTATGAAAAAACCTCCTTGAAATTTAGAAAAAAATTTTTTAGCGATAAGCGTTTCTCTTTGTGACTGTTTTGTTGATGTCGTTTGTCTTATCGTGTTTATATTTTAGCATAGCCCAAAGAATAAGTCAACGCACAAGTTCACCAAATAAACAGCGGGATTCAGTAAACTCCTTGTACAATTTGCACAAAAACGAGCGGTTTCGAGCGAATTTGACGCTTTTTCGCGTTATATTTCGTTCACTTTCGTAATTTTTCTGTAAACCGCGGCCGCAAAGGCAAGCTTGTCCGAACGTATTAGACGGGTACGCGTTCTATGTAAACACGAGAAAGTCAAAGAGAATGTTGTCTTTTCGATTATATCACAACCGCGATTCTTTTGCAATGGGCAAAATGCACAAATTTTTTTGGGAAATTTGGGGGAAATGCTATGTGGGGGGGGTTACATATCGAGTGTTTTGGTGTGCGAACCGGTTTGAATCATCTTAAGAATCAATTCTTTTTTATAAATCCGATATACTAAAACCCAGTCGGGCTCGATATGACACTCGCGGTCTTTCCGAAACTTACCGTTTAGCGGGTGATCTTTATATTCGGACGGCAATAGCTTACCTTCCGCAAGAATATTAATAACTCTTTCGAGTTTCGACATATCCTTTTTCTGCTTTTCCATACGCTTAAGATCGCGCTTGAACTGGGTGGTCTGCTCTAATGTATACATCAATCGCCCTCCAACGCATCGCGGATAAGCTCCGCCGCGGATCTGTACGGACCGCAGATGTTTTTTTCGTCTTCGGATTCTTCCATAATCCGATTAAACTCTTCCTCGCCGATTATCTCGGCAAGCTCAGAGCCGGTTCTTTCCTTAACCGACTTTTCCTTCTGCCAGATACTGAATATTTTGTTGAAAACTCTATCTGACATAGTAGGAACATCCTTAATAAACATTTCGCGAGTTGACATGGGTTTCCTCCTTATTTGGTATTTTTGGGGATTTTGATGGTGGGGGGCTATTTTCTTAAAGTATTTCGGTGTGTCCCGGTGGAAACGAGATGTAAGACAAGCTCGTTTTTAAATATTTCATAGAGTAAAAGCCAATCCGGTTCGATATGAAGCTCTCGTGTACCTTCTAACTTCCCGTGAAGTTCATGGTCTTTGTATTCGGGCGGAAGCGGGATTTCGTTTTCAAGCAGCGTCAGCACAGCGTAAAAGCTATCCATGTCCTTACCGCTTTTTTTAAGTCTTTTTACCTGATGTTTACAGCGGCTTGAATAAACAGTCTTTAACATACGTCAATCCTCCAACATAGAGCGAAGCGCGTCCGCCGCGGAGTCGAAAGGACCGATACATTTACCGTCTCTGTATTCCTTCATAGAAGCAAGAATTTCTTCCTCGCCGATAATCTCGGCAAGCTCAGAGCCGGTTCTCTCCTTAACCGACTTTTCTTTCTGCCACATTTTCCAGAACGTGTCAAAAACTCTATCGGACATAGTAGGAACGTCCTTAATAAACATTTCGCGAGTTGACATGGGTTTCCTCCTTATACTATATAAATAATCTTTTCGTCAAAAAGTAACCAACCGCTTTTTCGCCCATTCGGGCATGGATGCCATGTAGACGGCGTTGCGCTCTTCGAGTGTAGCGTCTTTGAACCGCTCGTAGCTCCATTCACGGATTTTGTGAATATCTTCGATGGTGAATTTCCCCGAAAGTTCGGGCTTTGGTACGTCATGGATCATCAAAATCAACTCCTAATAATATTTGCGGTGTATATATGTCTATCGGCTTATAGCCCTCGAGTTGGCTAATACCGCGCACTCCGTTTATAGTTCTGATGTTTACAAGATGCTTTATGTTCCATGATACTATTATATCACATTCACTTACTATTGCGCAAGCGATATGATAACAATCGTCTATGCTTTTTCTCGTTAAAATTCCTACTTCAATGATTTTTTCTGCAAGTTCTAATTCAATATCTGCCAAATTAATTATTGTAACGTCAATTTCATCAATAAATTGTCTGAGCTTAACTCGCAGTTCTTCTGCACACTCGTCAATCTCATAAAATGTAACCGTTGATGTATAAACGTCATAGTTGCCGTTCTTAATCCGCTCCCAAAGTTTTATTGTATCCGCTTGCCTAACAGGCGTATCGTCATGCAGAAGATGACTTATTACGGACGTGTCAAGATATATTTTTAGTTTTTTCATATTTCCCCCTTACGGCACAATAATAAACCCCTGCGGAGGCGGCGGCAGTTCGAGTCCGCCGGGTTTTGCGTCGAATGCTTTTGAAGTTATCTTAACCGACGCCGAAACCCATGTGAAAAATCTTGCCAAGTCCCCCGCGCCGCTGCTGTTCATCATAACGACGTTCGGGGTTATCTCCTTAAGTACCTTCGTGTCCGCGACTGCTCCCGCCGCACAGGCTATAATATTTGCCGCGCCCGCCCGTCTTAAAGCCGTTAAGCCGCCTTGCCAGTCGTCGGTCGGCGCGCCGTCAGTTAAGATAAATACAAGCGGTTTCCAATCCCCCTTCTGGGTCGGGGAGGATTTTTTTACCTCGAATTCAATACATTCCGCAAGCAGCGACAACGCCGCGCCGAGAGCGGTTGCGCCCGCCGCACGAAGTTCCGGCTCGACAAAAAGCATGAGTTCCGTAAGCGGTGTTAGCTGCCTTGCGGTCGAATTGAAGGTTATAACCGAAAGGTAGGCTGTTTCGAGTGCCTGCGGGTCGGATTTAAGCTCGGTTAAAAGCGCGGAAATGCCGTTTTTTAACGCCTCGATAGGCTCGCCTTGCATACTTCCGCTTATATCTAAAAGCAGATAAACCGGCAATCTGCGTGTAAACTCTGACATATATTATGCTCCCCCTAAGTTAATTTACTATTATTATAGTATATATAATTAAATTTGTCAATACCATATTTTTTTCAAACTTCTTTTAATATTTTTACACTCATTTTTCACAATAATGCTCTATACTGTCTATAGACACAAAACGAAAGAAGGTTTTATATATGGATGAAATTAAACTTGAAAGATTTGAAGAAATTCCCACTCCGCCGAAAAAGCGCGGAAAATTTGGGAAATACATTGCGGCGGCGGTTGCGACAATATTAATCGGCGGTGCGTCGGGCGCGGGCGGGGCGTATGCCGTTAATCAGCTATTGGCTGACGAGACGGCTCCGGCAATTGCCGCCGAAAGCGCGGAACCTGCCATTGAGCCCGCAAAGGACACGCAGAATTCGGTTGTCTTGATGCAGTCCGACAGCATCGTTTACGACAGCGTTCCGTCTATGCTTGAGACGGTTAAGCCCTCGGTTGTGTTTATAACCGCAAAGCTTGAGGGGCAAAAAATCGGCGGCGGTACAGGAATTATAATGAGCGCGGACGGTTATATTGTAACGAACGCCCATGTTATTCAAACTCAACAGCCCGTCTACGACAACGGACAAAGCTCGCCCAACAACCCCTTTTCGATGTTCGGCTTCGGCTTCGGGAGCACTTACAGCCTTGCGGTTGTCGACGCTGACGACATTTCCGTTAACGTAACCGACGAAAAGGGCGAAACGAAGGCTTATACCGCGAAGATTATCGGGATTGATACTACGACAGACCTTGCCGTTGTTAAAATCGACGGGAAGAACTTAACTCCCGCGAAGCTCGGCGATTCCGAAAAGCTTCGTATCGGCGAGTCCTGCTACACCCTCGGCTTCCCCCTCGGCGTGGGGCTCTCGGCGTCGGACGGGATTATCTCCGGGCTTGACCGCGACATTGGAATTGAGATGCAAAACGGCAAGAACCAGAGCATCGCCCTAATCCAGACCACAGCAGAAATTAACCCGGGCAACTCCGGCGGTCCGCTTGTCGACGCTTCCGGGAACGTTGTCGGGATAACCTCCGCGAAACTTGTTTCAACGTCGGTTGAAGGCTTCGGCTTCGCGATTCCGATTTCAACGGCAATGCCTATAATAAGCGATCTCATGACGGTCGGCAGCTACAGCAGCGACGGCTCGTCCCCTGTAATCGGTATCTCCGGCTCCGACCTTAACGAAGCAACGGCGAGATATTACGGCTTGCCCGTAACCTCCGGTGTCCTAATCGAAACAGTCGAAAAGGATTCGGGCGCGGCAAAGGCGGGTCTTGAGCCCGGCGACATTATAGTAAAAGCCGACGGCAAGGACACCCCGTCAATGGCGGTGCTTTCCGAAATTAAGAACACACACAAACCCGGCGAGACGATAAAATTAACGATTGCACGTTCAGAGGGCAACGAAGAAGTTGTAGTAACCTTATAGAATACAGAAGCGAGAATACAGAATACAGATTTTTGCGGGGCGCGGTTTTTGCGCTCCGCTTTCGTTTTCTGTACTCTGTATTCTGTACTCTGTCTTCTGTTTGTTTATTTTTCACAAAATATTCTTAAAATTATTGTTTATCTTTTACATTGCTTTTCCTTATTCTAAATGTTATAATGGTACTGCAAACCTATCTACACGTTTGCATGGAGGAATGATTATCATGAAGAAAATTAAGATCCTTGCGGCAATATGTGCCGCAGCCCTTGCAATTTCCGCTTTTGCAGTACCTACATACGCCGTAACAGGCGACGGATGCGTTGATTTTGAAGACGGGAATTTCTCTTTCATAACGATGAAGGTTGAGGGCGAAGCCGACGCTGACGCTTCCGAACTTTCCGTTGTTGATTTTAACGGCTCTAAGGCACTTTCCGTAAAGGTTGTTGACGCAACTAAAGTCCCGAAGATTTGGTTCCATGTTGAACAGATTTGGGCTCCCGCTGATCTTGCTAAGATTAAGAGAATCACAGTTGACTGTACAGTTGCTTCCCAAGACGGGACAACCGCTCCGGGTTGGAACGGCGGCTCAATCGGCGTAGACGGTCTTAACGCGGCTGGCGACGCAGATCCCGCATGGTCACAAGGCGACTACACCGGTCCCGAAGAATACGAAGCAGCAGTTTCCCCCACAGTTACCTTAGAACGCAAATTACTTCTCCCCACAAATATGTGGACAGAGACCACAGCTACAGGTCAGCTTCTCATAATGAGATGGTCTAACACTGTTCCCGCAATACTCTATTTCGACAACCTCACCGCTTATGATGCAGACGGCAACATCGTTACCGCTTCATATCCCGGCGGCGCAGCTCCCGCTTCCGATGCAGGCACCGCTGCAACTCCTTCCGCATCAACCGGTAACACCCCGGCAATAATCATGGCAACAGTTATGCTCCTTGCAGGCGGCACAGCACTCGTTTCCCGCCGCAGAAACCGTAAATAATTTTAGTTAAAAATTATTATAAATTTTGGAGGAAGTACATATTATGAATTTCAAGAAAATCATCGCTGCCGTTGCAGCATCCGCTCTCATGCTCTCAACAATGGCATTCTCCGCAAGTGCGGCTGCCGACCTCGGCGTTCGCGCTATGATTCAGGACGCACAGGTTGGCTGGGCAGTAGTTAACGTTGATTCAACCATCAACGGCGACGGCTCCTACAGTGTTACCATCGAACCCGACGCTGCTTACAACGCTTGGGGCAAAGTTGCTTTCGAGGCTGTTGACGGCGCAGTTGCTTCCGATGAATACCTCGGCGCAACCGTTACCTTTGATTCCGTAGTTGTAAACGGCGACACAGAACTTCCCCTCGCAGTTTCTTCCTATGCTCTCTGCGACGATACCGGCAAGGTTAACATCAACCTTCTTAACGTATGGTACGAGCAAGCAGGCGGAAACAACTTAGATGTTTCCGAAGGCGTAGCTAACCTTACTCCTGCTACTTCTGTTCAATTCTTAGACGCAGACGGCAACCCCATTGAAATCTCCTCTTGGACTATTAACTACACCATCTCCGGTGTTGGCGGTTCTGCTTCTCCTTCAACCGGCAACGTTTCCGTTTATGTTCTCGGTTCCGTAATGGCTCTCGCAGTGGTTGGCGTTGTAGCTTCCCGTAAGAGAAAGTAAGCATTAAAAGGAGTATCTTTACATATGAAGCTCAGAAAAATTCTTGCAATTATCGCGGCTGGGTGTTTGGCAATCTCCGCTATGGCTATTCCGACTTCCGCTGCTGATGATTTTACCTTCATCGCCGGCGCGAAAGACGGCGTAACTTGGGCTGATACTAACGCCGATGTAACCATCTCCGGCAACGGCGACTACACCGTTACTCTCGATGTTTCCGCAACCGGCGCAGACTCTTGGGGCTATTTCTGGCTCTACGGGACAGACGATGCTCCCGCAGGCTACGAAACCGCAACAATCACCATGAACAGCTTCAAGATAAACGGTGAAGAATGGGCACTCGTTAAAACCGAAAAGCCGCTCTTAACAAACGGCAAACTCGGCGAAATACCCATATTCAACGTTTGGAACAAGCCGAAAGAAATGCTCGATATGACGAACACCAAGGCTTCCGGACAGCTTTACGCTTTCCTCGACGCCGACGGCAATGCAATCGTTATCGACAGCTTTGAGCTTAGTTTCACAATCTCCGGCGTTGACGGCGAAGGCGCGGCTCCGGCAGGTGACGGCGCAACAGCTTCCGCAACCACAGGCAATATGCCAATCGCTCTTATCGGCGGCGCGGCAATAGTTATGCTCGGCGTTGCAGTAATTTCTCGCAAGAGAAGATAAACATTTATGCAGATCGGAGCGGGGGGTGTGAAAACAACCCCGCCCCGAAAAACACATCGTTTTAGATGGAGGAAAATTATTATGAATTTCAAAAAAATCATCGCCGCTGTAGCAGCAGGCGCAATGGCTCTCTCACTCATGGCGTTCCCGACAAGTGCTGCCGGCGACTTAACCGTTATTATCACAGGTAAAGACGCTAAGACATGGGCAGACACGAAACAAGAATTCACCGTAAACGGCGACGGCGACTACACAGCTACATTTGATGTATCGAACATAGCTACATCTGCATGGGGATATGTAAACCTTTCTACCGCTGCTGCTGCTCCCGATTACGCAACTACAGCTTTCACACTTACATCATTCAAGGTTAATGATATTGAGATGTCTCTTGATTCCGCTACTGTTACAAGTGATTTCGCTCCCAACGGCGGTAAGGTAGACGTTGTAATCTTTAACGTTTGGGCAAAGCAATACAATAAGGTAGACGCTTCCAATATGAAAGCAAGTAATATTGACGCTCAAGTTTATGATTTCCTTGACGCTGACGGCAAAGCGATTACTGTAGATACCTTCACAATCGGCTTCACGCTCGCGACTCCCGTTGCTGAGACCGAAGCTGCTCCTGCTGAAACAGAGGCTGCTCCTGCTGAAACAGAGGCTGCTCCTGCTGAAACAGAGGCTGCTCCTGTTGAAGAGGCTGCTCCTGTTGAAGAGGCTGCTCCTGTTGAAGAAGCTCCTGTAGTTGAAGAGGCTCCCGTTGTAGCAGAAGCTCCCGCAGAAACCGAAGCTGCTGTTGCTGAAGCTGCTCCCGCTGCTGCTGCCGAAGCTGCTCCCGCTGCTTCCCCCGCAACCGGCAACGTTCCCGCTTTCGCTATAGGCGGCGTTATGGTTGTTGCACTTGCAGGCGTATTAATCTCCCGCAAGAGAAAGTAAGCAATAGTTAATATTAAAGAGACCCTCCTGTTGGGGGTCTCTTTTGTGTTTATTCAATACCAAGCTGATGTTTTAAGCCTTCTTGAAGCGCGAATGAGAAATCAATACCTTTTCGCTCCGCAAGAGTATTGAGCCACACAGGCACTGTGCACTTTTTCTTGATGGCTTTCTTGTGGTATTTTTCAATATATGCGTCAATATCGGCGCGGATTAAGCTTACAAAGCCGTTTGGATATTCGTCCGCTTTAACTTCGGTAATCGGGGTAGGTTTCGGCAGTTCCTCGCCGTCGCGTAAAGTTAAGTAGAGCCAACCTTCGGTTGCTTCTTCCGCCATATAAATGGCTTCTTCCATAGTCTGCCCTTCCGTTACACAACCGAGCAAATCGGGAATATCAACAGTTATACCGTCATCGGCGGGGTAAAAACACGCAGGGTAGACATATGCTCTGTTTTTATGTTTTGTTTTATCTGTTATAACAATCACCCTTCATATTATACCACGCCGAAATTAAAATGTCAATATCTTGACAATGATGTTTTTTTGGAGTATAATATAAAAAAGAGAGGTGTTAGTCATGCTTGATTCCGCAAAGGTTAAACAAAACTATCAGATTACCATTCCCGTAGATATAAGAAAGAAACTGAACCTTCGCGAGGGCGACAGGGTTACTTTTGCTCTGGAAGACGGGAAAATGGTTGTACGAAACTCGAGTCTTACCGCTTGGGAAGAAATACAGGAAGCAATGGCAGGAGAAGCCGAGCAAATAGGCTGGAAAAGTGACGATGATGTTGTTGCGTACTGTAAAGAAATACGACGGGAGATGGCTAAAGAACACAGATATATTGATTGATACTCTCTACACATAACAAAAAGCAGGTTAAACCATGAAAATAACAATAGTAGGGCTTGGGCTTATCGGCGGGTCGCTTGCTAAAACCCTTAAAAAGCACACTAACCACACCGTTAACGGCATCGATACAAACAAAGAAACGATTGAGCTTGCCCTGTCGCAGGGTGCGATTGATACAAATATTGACGATACAAGCCTTGCCGACATTACCTTCGTCTGCCTCTACCCCGAAGCAACCGTTAATTATATCCTTGAACATAATTTCAAACACGCGTCCATAGTCTCCGACGTCTGCGGCGTTAAGGGGTATATAACCGAGCGCGTTGATAATGAACTTCACCTTCGCGGCGTTAATTTTGTCGGGACGCACCCTATGGCGGGGCGCGAATTTTCAGGCTATGAATACTCCCTCGACACCCTCTTCGATACCGCAAGTTTTATAATAACCCCGACAGACCTTTCCTCCGAAAAATGCGTTAACCTCATGGAGGACTTGGCATACGCAATGCAGTTTAAAAAAGTCGTCCGTGCAACACCTGCCGAACACGACGAAATAATCGCCTATTCCTCCCAACTCGCCCATATAGTTTCCTCCGCCTATATAAAAAGCCCAACCCACCTTCGACAGCTCGGCTTTTCGGCGGGGAGTTTCCTTGACTTAACCCGCGTTGCGAAGCTTAACGAGGATATGTGGACACCGCTTTTTTTGGCGAATAAGGGGGCACTGTCGAATGAAATTTCCGAGATTATAAACCACCTTGTTGAATATAAAAACTGCCTTGATTCCGACAATTATAATGAGCTTCATGAACTCTTGCGGACAGGGCGTATACTAAAAGAAGAAACGGTTGTGATTTAATTTGACCGGGCTTGTACTTGAAGGCGGAACGCTTCGCGGGCTTTTTTCTGCCGGGGTTATGGACGCGTTCCTTGAAGCGGGGATAGAATTCCCGTATATAATCGGCGTTTCGGCGGGGATTGCCAACGCTGTTTCGTACGTCTCGAAACAGTACGGCAGAACCCTCGATTATCTTCAAAAATACCGCAACGACAAGCGGTATATGAGTATGCGAAATCTTATCAAAGACGGTTCTTATTTCGGGCTTGATTTTGCGTTTAATACAATCCCCAACGAGCTTGTGCCCTTCGATTACGACACGTTCTTGCAGTATAAAGGAACACTTATCGCCGGGGTAACATCGGCGGAGACGGGGCGGATGGTTTATCTTAACGAGCTTCGCGACAGCAGGACTTGGGAGATTTTAAGGGCTTCCTGCGCCTTGCCGGGGTACTTCCCGCCGATTGTGATAGACGGGAAGGAATATTACGACGGCGGGCTTCGCTGCCCTGTGCCGTACGCTAAGGCGGTTCATGACGGCTGCGATAAGCTTGTTATTATTCTTACGAACCCGGAAGGTTATGTGCGAAAACTCAAGGCTTCCTACGTCGGAATGGCGGAGATGTTAAAGCACAAGTACCCCGCCCTGCAAGACGTTTTCCTAACCCGCTTTAAGGTTTACAACAGGCAGATAAAACACATTGAAGCCCTCGAAAAAGAGGGCAAGGCGATTGTCTTTCGCCCTGCCCGTAGTCTAAACAGCTTTGAAAAAAACACCGACACCATGCGCGAAGTTTGGCAGATGGGGAAGGATGCGGGCACTTTGAGACTTGATGAAATTAAAGCATTCATGTAGTCGGGATCTTCGTAACAACCTCAATATACCCGTCCCGCTGGGTTTTCTCCATCTCGGCGTTAATCCCGGCGGCGCGCATAACGTCAACGGCGTGGGTTATCGTATTTACAAATAGCCGCACGTCCCTGAAAAGCGCACTCGAACGCCTAACCATGTCGTGGGTTTTTTCACTTTCCTCCCGCCTTAAAATTAACCCTTCAATCATCCGCTCGGTGTGTTCAACATTTAACTTCTTAAGGCGGATATTTTCAATTGCTTCAAGGCGTTCTTCCGGGGCGAGCAGTTTAAGCAAAGCCCTTGCGTGCCGTTCCGTAAGCCCGTATTCGGTAATCTTCGCGCGCTCGATTTCGGACAACCTTAAAAGCCGCAATTTATTCGCAACGGTCGGCTGTGACTTCCCGAGGCGGAGAGCCGCTTCTTCTTGGGTTAAGCCGTAAATTTCAATGAGTTTCGCAATTGCCGCCGCTTCGTCGAAGAAACAGAGGTCCTTGCGCTGGATATTTTCAACAAGTGCCATAACCGCTGAATTTCGGTCACTCATCTCGACGATTATGCAAGGGATTTCGCTAAGCCCCGCAAGCTTCGCGGCGCGAAGGCGGCGTTCCCCTGCGATAAGTTCATATGTACCTGTCGGATAGCCTTCGCGGATAGTTATCGGCTGTAAAATCCCGTTTTGGCGGATTGATTCGGCAAGCTCCGCAATGTCCGCGCCGAAAATCTGCCGGGGTTGGTACGCGTTCGGGCGGATACTTTGCACATTTATATTAACAACTTTGTTTACGACTTCGGGCAGGTTTTTTTCGCGGTTTTTATTCGTTAAATTTGAAAATATAGGCATATCAAAACTTCCTCCGCTTTTTTGTTATATTATACCATATTTGCTTTGTAGATTTTGTCGAATAAAATCCTTCACAAATTGTTTATTTTATTAACTTTTCTTTCCGTAAAAATTTTGTTATACTATTATAAACTAAAGGAAACAGGTTAATTTATTATGGCGAAAAAACGAACGCCCAAAGTCTATACACCGAAGAAAAAAACCTTCATGCGGGTTATTACCTTCGTAATCGCGCTCGCAATGATTGCGGGGTTTGTTATCCTCTTCCCCTTTGAATTCGTAAGCGCGGCGGAGGTTACCGAAACGTCGGTCGAAATGCTTTCGTCGGAAATTAAGGTAACTCCCGAAGGGCAGGGGCTCTTCACCCTCAAAAACTTAATACTCATTGCCGCAGGATTCGGCGGCGGATATATAATAAGCGGGCTTGCACTGCGCCTCGCGGAGAAACGAAAAAATGAGTCTCATTAAAAAGATTACCGACAATATCGAACGTGTTATTTTCGGGAAGAAAACGGCGGTTGAAGAGCTTATTGCCGCGTTTTTAGCGGGCGGTCATGTCCTTATCGAAGACGTTCCGGGCGTCGGGAAAACTAAGCTTGCGGATGCCCTCGCGAGGTCGGTTGACGGGCGTTTTAACCGCCTCCAGCTTACCCCCGATATTATGCCCTCCGATATTATCGGCTTTTCGATAATTGAAAAAGAGACCGGGACAATGACCTTCAAGCCGGGTGCTGCGGACTGCAACATTCTCCTTGCGGACGAAATAAACCGCGCTTCCCCGAAGACGCAATCCGCGCTCCTTGAGATAATGGAGGAACATCAAATCTCCCTCGACGGGCAAACTCACCCTCTACCTAACCCCTACATGGTTATAGCGACCGAAAACCCCGTCGAAACCTACGGGACTTATCACCTCCCGGAAGCGCAGATGGACCGCTTCGCAATCAAGATGTCAATCGGTTACCCCGACAGTGACTCAGAACTTCAAATCCTCGCGCAGAATGAATTCAACTCCCCTGAAATTTCCCCGGTGATAACGACGGCGGAGGCAGTCGGTTTAATTGAATCGGTAAAATATATCAAGGCTTCCGACAGCCTTCGCTCATATATTACGGAAATTGCCGCAGCGTCCCGCCAAAGCCCCGCAATCCGCCTTGGGATAAGCCCTCGCGGCAGTCTCACTTTGCTTAAAATCTCGAAATCCTTTGCGGCAATTAATGAGCGCGAATTCATAACCCCCGACGACATTAAGCGCGCCGCGATGATAACCCTCCCGCACCGAATTACATTGTCGCAAAAAGGGAAAACCGCGTATAAAAACACCTCGGAAGCTGTCGAAAATATTTTAGAGACCGTTAAAGTACCGAAAGAATGATAACAAATATTATTGAGCTTTTAATAATGGCGGCGGTGTCGATTCTTGTCGCGCTCTTTATGTCCGCGCCTGTTGGCTTAACATTCCTGCTTGTAATTGTTCTCGGGCTTATACTCTCGTTCGCGGCTACAATTTCCGCGAAGCTTACTAAGGCGGTAACCGTTGCCGCTTCCGTAAGCTCCCCCGCGCTCTACAAGGGCGAAACGGCGGAATTCACAATCACCGTTAAAAACCACACCATACTCCCTGTGCCGGATTTGCAGATTAAGGTTTTCACCCCCGACGGAGGGGATAGCAGCGGCAACCCCGGGGAGCTACTTCGCTTTTCACTCGCAGGAAAAAGGGAAGAAACCTTCGCTTTTACCTTTACCGCTTCCCACTGGGGGCAGTACAGGCTTGGGATTGAAAGCGTAAAGATGGGGGACTTTCTCGGGATTTTTTGCTTTAACTATCAAGTAAATTTAACCCCCGAAATAATCAGCGTTTTCCCGAATATTGCGGAGGTTCCCGAAGACGACGCCGTTTTGACAAACGCAATAGCTGCCCTCTGGGACAGCCCCGAAGAGGAAACTGTATCGTCAAGTACCCCTTCTTTTTCCGGCTTCCCGGGCTACAACCATCGCGAATACGTCCCCGGCGACCCAATAAAGCGGATTAACCACAAGCTCTCGGCAAAGCGCGGTGTGCTGATGCTTCGGCTTGACGATGAAGCGGAGGTCAGGAGCGCGAAGATTGCGCTTTCCCCCCTCTCAAAGGAAGACAATCTGCTCGGCGAGGAAGCGGCGATTGAAGCGGTTTTGGGTTACGCGAGGGCGTTCCTTAAGACAGATATTACCGCAGACGTTTATATTTATGAAGATGGGCTAATCGCTCATGAATGCAAGCAAGAAGCGGATATAAAAGAGCTTCAGACCTTTTTTGCCGGTTATAAATTTACGAACACTGCTCCCGATATTACCGACGATATGATTATAATTTCGGCACTCGACCCGCCGGTTTTTAACAGTGATGAGAAGTAACCTTTCGGAAAAAGCAATAACATTCAGCCTGCCGGCGGTGTTCTCCGTGACGGTTGTTTTGGCGTTTCTTTACGCCTATACGGAGGAAATTCTTTCTCTTTGGAGTATCTTTACCATCTTTTTGGTGATAACGTTTTTTTTCATGTTCGACGTAATTTCACGTGCGGAAAAGGGCGCGCCGTTTCTCTTCGGCGGTCTTCTTGCCGCTGTCTCCCTCCTCTTTTTCATCACGCTCTTTCTTTCCGGCGACTTCGGCATGGGCTTCATACTCTGGTTCTTTTCGGGAAACGTTTTAGAGCCGACGCGCCCTATCTATCTTGCGGCGTTTATCCCGGCGTTTAGCTTTTTCGTTTCGAGTACGGTCTATTATTTCGCTATTCGGATTTATCGGAAACACTGGCTGCTTATTATCGGGCTTCTCCCCTTTACCGCCTATGTCAAGATGGTTTTAACCCCGCCGGCGGTCTTTATGATCTTGATTGCGGCGGAGGAACTCTTAATTTATCTGCAAAATACCCGAAACGCAATGAAGGGGAGGAAAGCGGGCGGGAAGTCGGTTTTTGTCGTCTACGCGGACTTTGCGATTGCCTTGATTCTCGCCGCGGCAATATTCCCGAAACCCACACAGGCACCCTACTACAGGGAGTTTGAACGCGCTCTCGGGCGGTTCTCCCTCGATTATAACAACACCGACAGGAACGGGCGGCTCTCGCTTCGCTCCGGCAACGCCGACAGCCTCAACCGCTCTGAAACAAGGCTTCTCTACACCGCAAATCTACCTGTTTATGATTACCTTAAACTTCAATCCTACCCCTACTACGACGGGGACGGGGACTTTTGGTATATTTCAAGCGAGGGCGCGGATTACGGGCTTGGTGCTTCACAGGCGGTCCTCAATTTCGACGACCTAACCGCCGCAATTAACGATGCGGCAAGGCGGGATGATACCCTGCTTTCAAGGTACAACTTAACGCCGGATTTCCCGCCGGAAAAAGTTGACCCCGTTTATCATGGGGTTATTACCGCAAGAGGCTACAGCTCGGTATTTGCACCCTCACCCTCCCGGACTGACATTAATATCGAGACCGGCGGCAGCGACAGGTTCTACCAACTTTTCGGCGGCGGAATTTTAACCGACCGCTTCCTGCCGCAGGACGTTACGCTTGAAGCTGACTACTTCGCGCCGTATGACGGGGATTACGGGTATTATTACGAACTTTCCGAGCTTTCGTACGAAAAGTACAAGCAGTTTTTGCTCGACGTTATGGCATCATTACCGGCGAATTCTTCGTATCGCGAGGTTACAGAGGGGTTTTTTAAAGCCCACACCGAGGCGATGAACTGGAAGGATTTTAACACCTACCAAAGCCCCGACCTCTCGGCACTCGCGGCTAATATTACTGCCGGGGAAACGACCCTTGCGGGGAAGGCGCAGGCTATCGAAGACTTCTTTAACAAGGGCGATTTCGTCTACCTTTTGGGGTATGACGCGGTTGACGATTCCCCCGAAAGTTTCGTCTTCGAGGGAAAGATGGGGAGCTGTTCCGACTTCGCGACCGCCTTCACCCTCCTTGCGGGGTATGCGGGGCTGTCTGTGCGGTATACGGAGGGCTATATTCCGCGCGAAGTTGACGATGTGCTTTATTTCGACAATGCGGCGTACGGCACTTCCTCATTTTACGAAATAACCTCCGACGACGCCCACGCCTACCCCGAAGTCTATATCAACGGGCTTTGGCGAACCTTCGAGCCGACGGTTGCCACCCTCTATCCGCGTGAAAGAACTGCGTACGGCAACGACCTTTCCGACACCGACAACGCCCTTGCGGTTGCTTACGCGATGGCGGCGGCTATTATGGGGGTTTTGGCAATAGTGTTAATAATTCTCCGACCGGTTTTTGCCGAAGCGTATTTTCAGTTGACGCTGTTATTCGCCCTTAAAAAGAGCGGGCGGAAAGTCGCGCTGCTTATGCTTTTCAAGAGGATTTGCGCCGTACTTGACAGACGGCATGGTTACAGCGCGGAGGCGAGGACCCCTGAGGAGGTAAGGTTTTTTGTCGGGCAACATTTCGGGTTTGACATAGGGGCAATAACAGAGCCGCTCTCGGCGGCACTCTACGGCAATGTTCACATAAATCGGAACGATTTTACTACCGCTTTTGATTGTTACAAAAAAACTAAACTTAAAAAGAGCTCGCGCTTGACAAACAGATTGTCGCGTGGTATAATTATTCTTGATAGGTGAGGTAAAAAATTATGGCTAAAGTTATTAACGGTGTATCACTCCCGGAAATCCCTTGGCAGGAACGCCCGACAGGCTCTACCGACGTTATTTGGCGTTATGACGCAAACCCGATTATAAAGCGAAACGCAATCCCGACTTCAAACTCGGTTTTTAACAGTGCGGTTGTTCCGTACACGGGAAAAGAGGGTTACAAATACGCCGGAGTTTTCCGCGTTGACGACAAGGCGCGCAACATGAATCTTCACGCCGGCTTTTCAAAGGACGGCATAAACTTCGATATTAACCCCGAGCGGATAGAGTTTATACATTCGCTCCCCGATTTGCAGAATTTCCAATACGGCTACGACCCGCGTGTTACATATTTCGCCGAAGACGGTAAATTCTATGTAACGTGGTGCAATGCCTACGGCTACAAGCCCACAATCGGCGTGGGGTGGACAACCGACTTCAAGGAGTTTTTCCTCTCCGAGAACGCATTCTTGCCCTTCAACAGAAACGGCGTAATGTTCCCCCGCAAGGTCGGCGGCAACTACCTCATGTTCTCCCGTCCGAGTGACAGCGGGCACACCCCCTTCGGCGACATCTACATCTCACAGTCCCCCGACATGATTTACTGGGGGAAACACCGCCACGTCATGGGTCCGTCGAAAGGTTGGGAATCGACCAAAATCGGCGCAGGTCCTATTCCTATAGAGACCGACAGGGGCTGGCTTATTTTCTACCACGGGGTGCTGACGTCTTGCAACGGTTATGTTTACAGCTTCTCCGCCGCGCTTCTCGATAAGGACGAGCCTTGGAAGGTGCTCCGCCGCGGCGAGACCTATCTTATTTCGCCGCAAGAACTCTACGAGACTGTCGGGGACGTACAAAACGTAACCTTCCCCTGCGCGAATCTTGTTGACGCGGACACGGGGCGGATTGCGATATACTACGGCTGCGCCGACACCTGCACTTCGCTCTGCTTTACTACTGTGGATTTGGTTTTGGAGTATTTGGATAATCATTCGCAAATATAGGAGGGTAAAAATATGGGAATGTCAGACAAACAATTCGCGGCGTATGTTCGCCGTCTGCAAAAAAATCTTTTAGACATGGTTGAAAAAGCAAAAGAGGAAGACAAAGAAACTTTAGAACGCGAAATAGTAGAAATAGTAAAAGAGCTTGAGACTGATATAGCAAATTAACGGAGGTACTATTATGGGAATGACAGATAAGCAATTCCAATCGTATATGATGTCCATTTACGGTTACGTTGATAAAATTTTCGATGAGGTTACGAGACTACCGGGTACTTCTCAAGTACAAAGCGATATGTTATATCTCATGGAAATTTTGAAAACTTCTACTGACGGACTTGTGCCGGATAAAACCAAAACATTACAAAATGGTGAGCCTCATGCATAAAACACTCGTAATAGGCTGCGGGGGGGTTGCGCAGGTTGTTGTTCGCAAAATGGCGCAGCACCCCGACATATTCACCGACATCTGTATCGCCTCTCGAACCCTCTCGAAGGTTGACGCGCTGATAAAAGACATCGGAGACAAGGGGATTAACTTCACCGCGAAAAAGGTTGACGCGGACAGCGTAGAAGAGCTTGTTGCCTTGATGAAGGAATATAAGCCCGAGCTTTGCGTTAACGTTGCCCTGCCCTATCAGGACTTGGCGATAATGGACGCTTGCCTTGAGTGTAAGGTTAACTATCTCGACACCGCTAACTACGAACCGCGGGACGAGGCGCATTTTGAATATTCTTGGCAATGGGCGTACCGCGAACGGTTTGAAAAAGCGGGCTTAACCGCTATCCTCGGCTGCGGGTTCGACCCGGGCGTTACCGGGGTTTTTTCCGCCTACGCGCTAAAACACTACTTCGACACCATCGAATACATCGACATCTTAGACTGCAACGGCGGCGACCACGGCTACCCCTTCGCCACAAACTTCAACCCCGAAATAAATATCCGCGAAGTTGCGGCGAACGGTTCGTATTGGGAAGACGGACACTGGATTCACACTAAGCCGATGGAAATAAAGCGCGTCTACAATTTCGACGGCGTTGGGGAAAAGGACTGCTACCTCCTCCACCACGAAGAGCTCGAATCACTCGCCTTAAATATCCCCGGGATAAAGCGCATCCGCTTCTTTATGACCTTCGGGCAGAGCTACTTAACACATTTAAAATGCCTCGAAAACGTCGGTATGACTTCGATTGAGCCGATTGAATTTGATGGGAAGAAAATCATTCCGCTTGAGTTTCTAAAGGCTGTGCTCCCCGACCCGGCGTCGCTCGGACCGCGGACTAAGGGCAAAACGAATATCGGCTGCATTTACCGCGGGTTTAAGGACGGCAAACCGGTTAACTACTACGTTTACAACATCTGCGACCACGAGGAATGTTATCGCGAAGTTAAGTCACAGGCGATTTCTTACACCACCGGCGTTCCGGCAATGATAGGCGCGATGCTTTTCCTTACCGGCGTTTGGAAAAAGCCGGGGGTTAAAAACGTTGAGGAATTCGACCCCGACCCGTTTATGGAAAAGCTTAACGAGTACGGGCTGCCTTGGATAGAAAATTTTAAACCGGAACTAATTGATTAAGGATCTGATGAATATTGAGCAACATCAGTGCAGGACGAACACTGCGCAGACTTCGTGAAAAGGCAAACCTTACCGCCCCCGCAGTCGGGAACGCAATCGGCAAACAGGGAAAAACCGTTAACGCTTGGGAAAACGGGCGCGGCGAACCCGACATAACGACGCTCATTACGCTTTCGTCAATGTATGGAGTGGGGAATCTGCTTGCGCTGATTGCGACCGATATGTACGGCGACAAGGCACCGATTGCTCCCGAGCTTGCCCCCGACGAGGAGAGCTTTCTTTCAAAATACCGCGCTCTCGACCACTACGGGAAACTAACTGCCCTGCGTGTTGTCGAATCCGAAAACGAGCGCGTCCGTATTACCGGCGCACGAGGGAACCTGTCGGATCCGCCGCCTCAGCGTTACATCGAAATCCCCGTCAGCAAGCACCCCTTCTATCCCGGCAACGGTGTCCGCGAGAACGAACTTTTTGAAAGCGCGGAACTTATCCGCCTCCCCGAGAATGAGCTCTATACAGGAGCGGAATTCGCGGTGCGGGTTGACGGCGCGGGTTATGAACCCAGATTTTCCGACGGCGATATCTTAATTATAAAGAGGCAGCCCGAAATTCAAATCGGCGAAATCGGCATCTTTTCGGTTGACGGTGAAGTTTATCTTCGCGGAAACGGTCACGGGCGGCTTATTTCAATTAACCCCGGTCTCGACGATATTACCCTCACCGGTAAGCACAAAATACGTTGTATCGGAAAAATAATAGCTAAGAAATAGTTTTGACATAGTTTGTGCATAATTTTCATTAACTTTACACATAAATCTGACAATATGACTGCTGTTTGGTTACAATTTAAGAAAATTTAATGAAATTTTAAAAAGGGTATTGCAAAATAAAATTACTTAGTATATAATAGAAAGTGCGATAAAGGCGACGGGTTGGGGCGATAGTCTGCATAGCTCCCTGTTGTCCCGAACGCTTTACATAAAAATAAAATTAGGAGTGAAAATAATGAAATTTAAAAAGCTCTTTGCGGCTCTCGTTGCCGGCGTTCTCGCGCTCACGATTGCACCGATGGCGGCAAGCGCGGCGGGAACACCTGCCCTTACAGGTGTAAAAGTTGCGGGTGTGTCTGCTTCTTCGTGGAGTGCCGACGACGGAACTCTTGTTGATCCGTTTGAAGCTACAGTAGCCCTCGATTACAGCAAGGTTAAAAACACACAATTATCTCTGTCCTATAGTAGTCTTCCGATAGGTTCAACCCTCTATGTCGGAAGTAGCAGCGACCCTTCCGAAGCAAATGCTTTCAAATATGATATTACCCCCCTCGTAACCGTTGCACAAAATACCTCTTCCACCGTTTATTTTAAGGTAACGGATTTACTCGGCGCATCCACATTCTATAAATTATCGGTTTATATCGGCTCGGCTGCAACATATCCGGTAACCCTTGACCCGGCACACGGCGGCACAATCAACAGGTATCAGGTAGGCAAAGCGGACGCGGCAGAAGATGATATAGTCTCAATTACCGCTCCGATGACAAACGTTAACGGCAGGGCGATTTCATACTTCACTTCCTCTGTATCGATATCTTCTGTTACATCAGTAACAAAATCAACAAAATTCGAAACCACCACAGGTGTCCTTTCCTTCAAAATGCCCGGTCAGGCTGTAACCCTTACCGCTTACTACGCAGGCGGTCAAAAGTATGACGGCACAGGCGGAACAACTACCGGCAACAAGGGTCCTAATGAACTTGGGCAATATTACGTAACCCTTAAGGGTGTATCTTCTTCTTACGGAGTTTCGGGTTGGGTAACTCCCGGCAGAACCGTTAATATTTATCCGGCTTATCCGAACACTTTCAATTATTGGAATTACAGCGGCGTTTTGACCCTTGATTATCTTTATACCTCAAAAACTAATTCCTTCACTATGCCCCGAAGTGACGTAACAATTACCGCAGATAACTATAACGACACCACCACCACCCGCAGTCTCTATGTAATTCACGGCGGTGATTCAAATACCACTACTTACCCCTCTACCGGCGAATGGGTACTCGTTCAAGCCGGTTCCGGCTGGAGCGGAAGATGGTATACAAACAACACGAGCATATTCTCTTACGGCTATTCGGCTACAAGTCCCACTCTTTATTTCCAAATGCCTAATTCGAGAGTAATTATATCCGACAGAGCTTCCGATATAACAAACGTTGACGACACTTACGGCACCTACAGCATAAGCGTAGGAACAAACGGCGTGGGTTCCGCTTCGGCAAGCAAGAAGTACGCTGAATACGGCGACATTATTACAATCTCCGCTTCAACAGCTTATAACACCACCGGAACAACCACAACCGGCAGCAGTTACTACCTCAACGACCCGTATTACCTCCTCTTCGGCAACGGCGGTTTAGGTTATAACTACAACGGTTATGTAACATCCTACACCTTCTCAAGCTGGTCGATTTCGGGCAACTATGAATTCAGAAACGGCACAACTTCAACTTCAAGCACCGCATATATCCTCGTTAGAGGCAGCATCTCCGCTACCGCAAACTTCAAGGCGAATCAAACAGCGGTAACTCCGATAACCCCGACAAAGCCTGCCACTAACAACAACGCCAACACCTTCACAAACGGCGGCGCAACCTCAACCATTAACACCTCCACAGGTGTCGTAACCGCAGGCGTTAACTCCTCCGGCTCGCTCAATTCAACCGCAACCGCAAACGCAGTTAAGTCCGTGGTTTCAAGAGGCCTTTCCGATTCAAGCGTTACTGTTACCCTCCCGACAAGCACAACCGCAATAAGCAAATCCGCTATGCAAAAACTCATTACAGCGGCAGGCAACAAGGACCTTCGTATCCAGATTCAGAGCACATACGGCACAATCTTGCTCCCGATGAGTTCTGCACGTCAGGTTATGACTAAGATTTCGGCAAGCTCTTCCGCAATAACAAGCGCGATTACGAAGTTTAAGAAAGCTTACGGCAACACCGACATCGTAGGTATCCAAACTTCACAAAGCGGCTCCTTCGGCGTATCCGCTACCTACCGTATCTCCGCAGATGCAATCGGTCTCGGTGCTGACTACGGCGACAAGGTTTACATCGCAATCTACAACCCCACAAAAGGCACTTTCCAGAGAAAGACAGTAACAATCAACGCTAAGGGTGAGATAGCTTTCGCTTCCTCCTCAAGCGGCATAATCCTGTTCTCCTCCTATCCGTTCTCAAAGTAGGAGCGGCTAAGCAACAAGGGGGGGAGGGTCACGAGGGTGCATGAAACCACTCGCGTGAAACACTCACCAACTAAACCTCCGTACATATTTGTGCGGAGGTTTTTGCAATTTACTGCACTAAATACTTGACAAGCTTGTTTTAATTGTGTATAATATAGTGGGGTGATTATATGCAAGGATTTAATGTAAATGTTAACAATGGTTTTCCGCCTGTGCTTCCAAAAAAATTAGGGGATATTCTTTATTTCGACTCTGATGATGGCTATAAATATCTTCTGATGAATCTCGGGGCAGATAAAAAAGCGGAAGAGGTTGACGAAAACGGATTTACTAAGGAACAAGCGGCTCGAATTTTAGCACGTATAAATAATCCCGATCGTTCAAAAGATGTTGTATTCACTCCTGAAGAGTGGGACGCATATGGTATCGAACATGGGCTTATATAAACTGTGTTTTCGCGACGGCGTTTTTGAGAGTTATAACGAACTTGAGAAAAAAGAACAAAAGAAAGTCTATTCAATTTTCAGAGATATTATACGCAACGGTGCTGAAAGCGGTTACGCCCATTCCGAGCCGATCAAAGGCGATTTAAGCGGATATTTCAGCAAGAACGTCGACAAAAAGAATCGTGTAATATTTAAGATTATCGAAGACCGTGCGGAAATAGCTTCCGTTGAAACCCATTACGGGGATAAATAAAAATGAAAATTGATTTTAACCGCAAGTACACCACCATCGCCGTATACGCAATAATCACCTTCGCGGTGTGTTTTGGGATTGTTAAGGTTGTCGAGGGGCTTCCGTGGATTTCGGGTGTGCTTAAAACCGGGTTTAACCTCCTTGCGCCGATAACTTGGGGGATTGTTTTTGCGTTTTTAATGAATCCGGTTATGAAATTCGCCGAACGGCTTTTCTATCCTCTTATCTGTCGGAAAACGGAACACAAGCGTCTCCTTCGCGTTATTGCCGTAATTATAAGTACAATTGTCTTTTTCGCAATAATCGGCGCAACGGTTGCAATAATTTTGCCGAGAGTTATTGACTCGTTCCAAGCAATCGCCGACAACTTCTACGCTTACTACAACAGCATCCAAGCTTGGGCACTCGAGATGCTCGAACATTTCCCCGACATTAAGGACGAGGTGCTTGAACAGCTTAACGATATTTACATTAACTGGTACCGCTACCTTGTAACCTTTACCCAAAACCTTACAAATCTCGACTTCGATAATATCTTTGAGGTCTTTACAAAAGTAAGCGGCAGCGCGGTGTCGTTTGTCCGTACGGTTATGGACGCCGTTATCGGCATAATTATAATGGTATACCTTCTCTTCTCGAAGGAAATTTTTATCGGACAGGCTAAAAAAATAACCGTCGCGATATTCCCGAAACGCGCCTCCGACGAGATTATCTCCCTCGGCGCGAAACTCAATAAAACCCTCTCGGGCTTCCTTACCGGGAAGATTATCGACTCGGCTATAATCGGAATCCTCTGCGCGGTCGGAATGTCCGTCATGAAGATGGATTACGTCGCCCTCATTTCGGTTATAATCGGGATAACGAACATAATCCCGTTCTTCGGTCCGTTTATCGGCGCAATTCCTTCGGGGCTGCTCCTTCTAATCGCTGCGCCGGAGCAGGTTATACCGTTTGTAATCTTCATCTTTGTGCTGCAACAGTTCGACGGAAACGTCTTGGGTCCTCGTATTTTAGGCGACTCAACGGGGCTTTCGGCAATATGGGTAATGGTCGCAATCTTCATCGGCGGGCATTTCGGTATCGGCGGAATGGTCTTGGGTGTGCCGCTCTTCGCGGTGCTCTATACCCTTATAAAAAACTTTGTCGAATTCCTGCTCCGCAAAAAAGGTCTCGCAACCGACACCCGGTCCTATATGCCAACCCCTGCCGTAACGCAGTTTAATATGAGCCCGCACAAGTCCTTTAAACTTACGAAAAAAACTAAAAAAGAATCGAAAACCGAAGAGGAGCAATAAAAATGTCTGCCGTTTGTTTTAACACCGCCGCCGAAACGATGTCAAGGAGCGAAATTGAAAGTTTGCAGCTTGCGAAGCTAAAAAAAGAGATTGACTATTGTATCAATAACAACGCCGAATACGCCCGCCGCCTTTCCGACGCCGGGGTCACTTCCGACAAGATAAAGTCGATTTCTGACATAAAATATCTTCCTTTTATTACAAAAAAAGATATGCACGGTACCTACCCTTTCGGGTTTTTCGCAAAGCCCATGAAGGAAATTACGCGAATTCATGCAAGTTCCGGCACAACCGGGAAACCGACAGTTATCGGCTACACCGCGAAAGACCTTGAGGATTGGGCGGAATGTATGGCAAGGCTCTGTTTTGCCGGCGGCGCAAGGGAGGACGATATCTTCCAGATCTGCTTCGGATATGGGCTGTTCACAGGCGCCTTGGGTCTTCATTACGCTCTCGAAAAGATAGGCGCGACCGTTATCCCCAGTTCCTCCGGCAACACGCAAAAGCAGATTATGTTGATGGAAGATTTCGGAACAACCGGGCTTGTTTCAACCCCTTCCTACGCCGAATATATCGGCGAGATTGTCCGCGAAAAGGGGATTAAGATAAAGCTGCGCCTCGGACTTTTAGGCTCGGAGGGCTGCACCCCCGAAATGCGCGCCCACATCGAAACCTCCCTCGGGATTTTCGTTACCGACAACTACGGTATGTCCGAACTCGGCGGACCGGGCGTTTCGGGCGAATGTGAAATACGCGACGGTATGCATATCAACGAGGACTTTTACCTTTGCGAGATTATCGACCCTGCGACCGGTGAGGTCTTGCCGGAAGGTTCGCAGGGGGAACTTGTCGTTACAACCCTCCAAAAAGAGGGCTTCCCCATGCTGCGTTATCGGACGGGCGACATCACCCGCCTTGTCAACGAGCGTTGCGAATGCGGGCGGACTTTTGCTCGTATGGACAAGATTAAGGGACGCTCGGACGATATGTTAAAAATCCGCGGCGTTAACGTCTTCCCGTCGCAGATTGAGTCGGTGCTCATGACCTACGCCCAAATTGCTCCGCATTACCAACTTGTGGTAACTCGCGCAAACTATTCCGACCGCCTCGAAGTAAGAGTTGAACTCGCAGATGTTGCACTTCTTGAAAACTTCGCGAAACTCGAAGAGCTGCAAATTTCCATTCACGACAAGCTTAAATCCGTCCTCGGTATCGACACAACCGTTTCCCTTGTTGAACCGAAGTCGCTCCAGCGTTTTGAAGGAAAAGCTAAAAGAATAGTCGATTTACGGCATTAAATTTGTGCAAAATGCAAGAAAATAATTTTTTCTTGCATTTTTATATAAAAGTGCTTGACAAACCGCAAATCACATAGTATAATATAAATATAAAAATGTATAATAAGCAATGCGGCTTTTGTATCGGTTTTTTTACCGTTTTTTACGCCGCGCTTTTTTATGGAGGATTATTATGACTGATTTTACCGTTAACAGCAACGTTCCCGAGTATTTCGGCAGCTGCGTTTTTTCCGAAGGGCTTATGAAGACAAAGCTGCCCAAAAATGTTTACAAATCTTGGATGAAGACGAAGAACACAGGCTGTCCGCTCGACCCCGACGCGGCTGATGTTATCGCGTCCGTTATGAAAGAATGGGCAGTCGAAAACGGCGCGACCCATTACACACACTGGTTCTTCCCCATGACGGGCATCTCCGCCGAAAAACACGACTCCTTCATCTCCCCTGTCGGCGGCGGGCAGGTTATAATGGAGTTTTCCGGCAAAGAGCTTATAAAGGGCGAGCCTGACGCGTCCTCGTTCCCCTCGGGCGGTCTCCGCGCAACATATGAAGCACGCGGCTACACAGCGTGGGACCCGACCTCACCCGCGTTTATCCACGACAATTCGCTTTATATCCCAACCGCGTTCTGCTCATACACGGGCGAAATTTTAGATAAGAAAACACCGCTCCTGCGCTCAATGGACGTTATCTCCGAGCAGGCGCTCCGTATACTTCGCCTTTTCGGCAACACTACTGCGCGCCGTGTTACAACCACAGTCGGTCCCGAGCAGGAATATTTCCTCGTTGACAAGGCTCTTTACGAAAAACGCCGCGACCTCATCTTCGCGGGGCGCACCCTTTTCGGCGCGAAAGCTCCCAAGGGGCAAGAGCTCGAAGACCACTACTTCGGCGCAATCAAAGAGCGCGTTTCAAATTACATGAAGGACCTCGACCGTGAGCTCTGGAAGCTCGGCATATACGCGAAAACCAAGCACAACGAAGTTGCCCCCGCGCAGCACGAATTCGCGCCGATATTCACTGCCTCTAACATTGCGGCCGATCAAAACGCTCTCGCGCTCGTTGTAATGAAGAAAATCGCGCTTCGCCACGGTCTCGTTTGCCTCGTTCACGAAAAACCCTTCGCGGGCGTTAACGGTTCCGGCAAGCATAACAACTGGTCTATCGCGACAAATGAAGGCTTAAACCTTCTCGACCCCGGAAAATCGCCCAAAGACAACATTCTTTTCTTAACCTTCCTTGTTGCAATTATCAAGGCGATCGATGAATACGCCGACCTTCTCCGTCTCTCCGTCGCTTCCGCCGGAAACGACCATCGTCTCGGCGCAAACGAGGCACCCCCGGCGGTTATCTCAATCTTCCTCGGCGAAGAGCTTCAAAAAATCTGCGATGCTCTCGAAACAGGCGAGATGATTAAGGAGAATTCTAACAGCGAATTCGTTATCGGTGTTGACGCGCTCCCGAATTTCCCGAAAGACACCACCGACCGCAACCGCACCTCCCCCTTCGCCTTCACCGGTAACAAGTTTGAATTCCGTATGCTCGGTTCTTCCGACGAAATTTCCTGCACAAACATGATGCTTAACACAACCGTTGCGTATGTTCTAAAGGAATTCGCCGACAAGCTCGAGGGCAGCAAATATTTCAAGTCCGATCTGAATGAGCTTCTCAAAAAAGAATATATCGAACACAAGCGCGTAATCTTCAACGGCAACGGTTACGACGACGAATGGCTCGCAGAAGCGGCTCGCCGCGGTCTCCCCAACCGCCCCACAACCGTCGAGGCAGTCGCACAATACCCCAACGACAAAAATGTCGCTATCTTCGAGGAATTCAAAGTCTTAACCCGCACCGAAATCGAATCCCGCACCGAAATCCTTCTCGAAAATTACAGCAAGGTGCTCAACATCGAGGCGTTGACAATGGTTGACATGGCGCGCAAACAAATCCTCCCTGCAGGTTTCTGTTTCGCCGGAAAACTTGCAAAAGCCGTAAATTCCAAGGTTCAAGCCGGAATCTCCGCCGATGCCGAGAAATTCGTTGCCGCAAAAGTTTCCGCCCTCAACACCGCAATCCTCTCCGGTATTGAAAAGCTCGAAGACACTCTCCTAAAAGCAAAGGATGCCGGCGATGCTCTCGCTGTCGCGACCTTCTACCGCTCCGACGTCTTCTGCGCCATGCAGGAACTCCGCGCTTCCGCCGACGACCTCGAAACAATTACCCCCGAGGAAATCTGGCCCTACCCCACTTACGCTGATTTACTCTTTAACGTATAGGAGTACGTGGGGGGAGGGGGACTTGGTGACCCACGGCCCCCTCCCCCAAACCCCCTCCCCGAAAGACTTTAAAAGTTAATCTTGCTTTTATCTTTTCGTAAACTGCTGCCGGAAGTTAAACGCCGTCGAGAGTTTTT
>JAISGY010000020.1 GCA_031262835.1 Ruminococcus sp. | reverse complement strand
GAGGCTGTTAAAAAACATTTTAAGGAGGTGGAATGATGAACTTAGAAGAACGTTTTGTTAAAAAAACTAAGAAGCCTATCGGCATGGGTGCATTATCGGCAATGGATATTATTGTAGATAATGAAACAGGCGTGAACTATATGTTTTACGTTTATGGCAATACAAGCGGCTTAACCGTTATCGTTGACAAAAACGGCAAACCGTACATTTCAGAATAAGGAGAACAGGTGCTTGAAACTTTACATGAAGCAAAAAGTCTTCTCATGGCGCGACAAATTCTCGATTTTCGACGAGGGCGGGGCAGAACGCTATTACGCCGAGGGCGAAATCTTCACATGGGGGCACAAGCTCCGGCTTTTCGACAACACGGGGCGTGAGGCTGCCTTCATAAAGCAAAAGCTCTTGACATTCCTTCCGCGTTACATAATAGAAATCGGCGGCGAAGAGTTTACACTCGTGAAAGAATTCACCTTCTTTAAGCAGTGTTTTCATATCGAAAACTGCGGCTGGACAATTGAAGGCGATTTTTGGGCGCATGAGTACTCCATCAAAAACGGCGAAGAAATTATCCTTCATATTTCAAAGCACTGGTTCACATGGGGCGACAGCTACGAATTCGACATTCCCGACAGCAATAATGTGCTGTTAGCGTTATCGGCGGCATTGGCGATAGACTGTATTCAAGCAGACCAATCGAGAGCCGCATCCTCCGCCGCAAGCCGTTAAAATGTAAATTTTTAATGAACGCTATTGACTTTCCCCTTTATTTATGTTAAACTTATTAAACGATATGTATTCTTAAGACAGTAAGTGGGGGGTAAATCCCCGTAAATCTTACCGAGGAAGTTAGTTTAATGATTAACTGTGCCTTGTCTGTCTTATGTCAGACAAGACATTTCTATTTCTTTTGTATACATTGTAATAAATTTCGGGCAGGTGAAAAAGTAAATGGCAAGTCAAGCAATTTTAGACGGCAAGAAGGCTCGCGTAACCGAAATTGCGAATTCAATCAAGGCATCAACCGCCGGCGTTATCGTTGACTACAAAGGCATTAATGTTGCCGACGACACCGCGCTTCGTAAAGAGCTCCGCACAGAGGGGATAACCTACTTCGTTGAGAAGAACTCTATCCTCCGCAGAGCGTTCGCAGAAGCAGGACTCGCTATCCCCGAAGACGTCCTCAAAGGCTCTTCCGCACTCGCACTGACGAATTCCGACCAGACCGCTCCGGCGCGTATTCTCGGCACATTCTCCGAAAAGCCCGCGAATATTAAGGCTGACATCTTTAAGCTCAAAGCCGGCTTTATCGACGCCGATATCTACGACACAGCAGGCGTTAACAAGCTCTCGAAGATTCCCTCCAAGGAAATCCTCCTCGCACAACTCGTCGGCTCCCTCCAAGGACCTATGCAAAAGCTTGCGGCAACCTTACAGGCACTTGTTGACAAGAAGAATGAAGAGACAGCAGCATAAAATTTTTATGAAAATTAAGGAGTTATATCATGGCATCTGAAAAAATTACACAAATGATTGAAGATATCAAGGCAATGTCGGTTTTAGAACTTTCCGACCTCGTAACCGCTATCCAAGACGAATTCGGCGTAACCGCTGTTATCGCTGCTGCCGGCGCAGGCGCGGCTGCTCCCGTTGCTGAAGAAAAGACCGAATTCAACGTATGCTTAAAGTCTTTCGGCGACAAGAAGATGGACATCATCAAGGCTGTTAAAGACCTCTTCGGTCTCTCCCTCAAGGAAGCTAAGGAAGCTGTTGAAGCTGCTCCGAAGGTTCTTAAGGAAGCAGTTGCTAAGGCTGATGCAGAAGAGCTCAAGAAGAAACTCGAAGAAAAAGGCGCGACTGTCGAGCTTCAATAAAACAAGTCCTGTTTTTACGAAAACCCCGTTACGGGGCTTTTCGTGTTATGTATGAAAAGTTATTTAACCGCAAAAGAACATTTTACAACAGCGTTCACCGAACGCCGCTCCGAGTTTATCTCCGATATTTCCCCGGCTGAAACAACCGAAGCGGCGATTGCTTTTGTTGAGCAAATAAAGTCTTCGCACAAGAAAGCCTCCCATGTTGTTTACGCCTATAATATACGCGGCGGATACGCAAAGTTTTCCGACGCGGGCGAGCCTTCCGGAACTGCCGGGAAGCCGGTTTTTGATGTGCTTGCTGAAAATAGCCTTACCGATGTTGTCCTTACCGTGACGAGGTATTTCGGCGGGGTGCTCCTTGGCGCGGGAGGGTTGACGAGGGCGTATGCCAAGGCGGCGGCGGACGCCTGCAAGGGAGTTAAAAGGCGGGAATTTGTCCCCTGCGTGCCGGTTGAAGCTACGCTTTCGTATAACCTTTACGGGAAGGTTAACCTCTATCTTGCCGCGAACAGCAATGTGAGAACTTCCGAGCCTATCTTTACCGATAATATTACCGTGAAATTTAACGTGTTGACCGAGAAACACGATGAAATCTTGTCGAATTTAACAGAAATTACAAACGGGCAGATTGAAATTGTAGAATTTGACGAAATTTACGCTGATTTTGCATAAAAATTCGGATAAAGTTACAAAGGGATTTCACCCTGTGATTTTGTATAATTAAGTAGTGAAAATTTTTCCCCGCCGGTGGCGGAGGAAGCTTTATGCCCCGTGCTAACTCGCGGCGTAATTCTGTTTCCCCCCGCCGGAGGCGGGGGGAAACAAAAAAAGTTGTGCCGCATTTGCGGCGGAATTGAACTTAATATGAGAGAACATTCCGAAGTAACCGAAATCGGCATCCTCTGCAAGAGCGCGGCTTTATCGCGGGACGCAAGGCGGGCGAAAAAAGAGGAACGCTGCCCGATTCGCACCGAATTCCAGCGCGACCGCGACCGCATAATCCATTCAAACGCTTTCCGCCGCCTTAAGGGGAAAACGCAGGTTTTTCTTGCGCCGATCGGGGACCACTACCGCAACCGCCTCACGCACACCCTCGAGGTTTCGCAGATAGCGCGGACGGTTGCAAGGGCACTCCGGCTTAACGAGGACTTAACCGAAGCGATTGCGCTTGCCCACGACCTCGGGCACACGCCTTTCGGGCACTCCGGCGAACACGTCCTTAACGACATCAGTTCGAGCGGTTTTTGTCACTATATTCAGAGCGTGCGGGTTGCGGAGTACATTGAAAAGGGCGGGAAGGGGCTAAACCTTACGCTTGAGGTTAAAAACGGCATTGCGACACATTCCGGGAAGACGCCGCTGCCTTTAACCAAAGAGGGGCAGGTTGTGCGCCTTTGCGACAAGATTGCTTACATAAACCACGATATTGAGGACGCTGTCAGAGCGGGGGTGCTTTTTGAAAAGGACCTGCCGAGTGATTGCGTGAAGATTTTGGGGGAAACGAAGTCGGCACGGATTACGACGATGGTTAGTTCGATTGTTGAAAACGGGGTGGAGGAAATAAAAATGTCCCCCGAAATCAAGTCCGCCCACGACAAGCTCAGAACCTTTCTTTTCGACTGCGTTTACGAAAATTCCGCCGCGAAAGCTGAGGAATCGAAGGCGAAACATCTTGTCGAGGTGCTTTATAACCACTACTTAGCGCACCCCGAAACAATGACCCCCGAATACATTATTATAGCCGAGACCCGCGGAATCGAGCGCGCCGTTATCGACTACATCAGCGGTATGACCGACAGGTACGCTATGGACAGCTTTAATAATCTTTTTGTGCCGAGGGTTTGGGCGGGGTGATGGCGACGAGAGGACGAAAAAATATACAGGAGTTGGTCTTGTGAGTGCTGAAACAGCGAGATGGCTTATCAGTTTAATCCTTACAATTGGTGTGACATTATTTGTTTGGGCAGTACCAAGCCCCAAATCTAAAAAACACCATAACGATGAAAAAGCCGGCAACGCTACGCCCACACCATATACAGAAAAAGATATCGACGATAAAACAAGTGTTGATAAAGAAAACCCAGAATCCTCAGAAAGCGTAGACGCCGATACAATAGAAGTCGATAAACCAGAGAAAAAAGCCGAAGAAATAAAACCAAGTGCAATATCTAAAATAGCGAACCGCTGGAAGAGCTTTGAATTTATAAGGCAGCTTTTCTCCATTATCTTTACCATTATAACATTTATCACTCTTGTGTTTACCGTGTTTGTTGTGATACGTGATTTGTCTGTTCCGACTAACAGCAGTGCTCAAATTCCGCAAGATTCTTATATGGAAGACGCAATTGCCGCCGGAGAAGCTCTCAACAACGAACGTTATTCAACTGCGGTATTCACAAAATCTTCTGATGACAACGTAAATTTAGGCAACGTTTTTACGATTAAATATACCGAAGATTTTGGCGGACAAAAAATAAATAAAACATACTTTGTCACAACATTTAAATCTTTGCTCAATGTTTTTAATAACAATAAGAATTTTAAGATTAAATTTAAAGATGAATATAGAGCCGACATAACATCTTCTAATCTAAACCTCGTAGGATATTCGCCACTTTATAATATTGCTATTCTTGAAGTAAATGCAGACAGCGGCGATTTTTCAACATTAAGTCTTGCTCAACAATCCGCGAAGAATTACGATGAAGTGGAAATCCTTTCAGATAAATATGAATACACACACGGAGCTATTAGTAAAATAGATTCACAAAACCCGCTTACTTCGGCATATCAATACTTGACTGATATTTTTGTGGGAGATGAAGCGGGAGTCCCTGTTATAGATGAATTCGGACTGGTTACGGCGATTACTACCGGCTTTACTGATGAAAACTACAATGCCGTCCTAATACCCGGATTCCATTTAGAAAACGTTCTGAACGCTATACCGTCCCTCGAAAGCTTCCCGGTAGAAGAACTGCCCGAATGGTTTCCGTATAATTACTATAAAGGCTTTATGGAAGAGTACGCGAAAATCGGGCTTTTTGATACAACATTCACTAAAACAAATAATTATTACCGCTTAGAGAATACACGCTTAAGTATTAATAAATCCGAAACAGGTGTAACGCTTACTGATAAAATATATGATACACGCGGTTATACTGATGCGCAAGGCATACATTACATGAATTCAGATTATTCTGTAAACCCATATCATTTCAGCTTTTACTTAAGAGATAATTTTTTCGGATTATATTCGGACTACGATGAAAAGAACTATATATCTTATAACTTTAATGATGATTACATCACTATAAGTAATAACGACCAAACAGAAAAAACGTTAGTTAACGGGTATGGTTATCAGATTTTTGAAAACGGGAAATTTACAGATATAGATGCTGTTAAGGGAACGATAACCGACAGAGAAAGCGGCGAAGCGGTAGAATTACCCGAACATATTACCTACATACCCAAACGTAACGTTGATGTTGCCAGTACAAATATAGCATATTATGGTCAAACAACAATTTATCCGCTTGAAAACGAAGAAACGAAAATAAAAGCAGGATTAGTATTTGACAATCTTTATTACATCTCTGATGATAGTCTGTACGGTTTTGTTGAAGATGATTATGTTTTCCTTAAAAAACACGAATTCGATAATCCCTTTCACAATTATATAACGGATAATATGACGGCAAGTATTTCATATGATTGGGGTTCATCGCGCGTTCATGCTGTAACAGACGTACCGGATTATTTTGTAATGCGATACGAAAATTCGCCTTTATCTGAATTTTCAGCAAACATTACCGTCGGCGAAACAACAAGTACATATACACGACTTAATTTGAACAGTAACGGCTTAGTTGCTACCGCATGGGATAATTGTGACATTGTCATTCATGATAGTTCTTACAATGATAATAGAGTCGTTAACAGCATTTACTACGATGCAGAAAACGATTGGATTTATGTCGGCGGAATGGACTTATTTAATTATGGCTCAACCATCGGTATTATTATGAATGAGTATGGCTTTTTAGTAGGAGTAACAGATACAACAGTTCCGTCAAATGTCAACCCCTTCGCCTTAAATTATAGCGACACACCCATTGTCCCCGAGAGAACCGGTATATAACCACACCCCAAAAAGCGATAGAATAATTCCCGGAGAAAAAACGCATGGATGACGGCGCAATTGCAAGAATTATCGGCAGCATAATCGCAGGACTTTTCGGGTTTACTGCGAAAATGATTGAGATTCAGTATAGAAAAAAGAACGAAAATCTCCACAAAAACCCGCCCGAAAAAGATGCTGATGCCGACGGCGTTGTTACTCCCGCCGAGGCAGACGCTTATGACAAGGCAATCGAAGAAACCTCAAAAAAGAAAGAGAAATTCTCTTTCATTCAAAAGAATCTGCGTATACTCTCGACCTTGGGGTTTATTGTCGCGGGGGTTATAATCGGCATGATTATTGTAACCTTTGCTATGCCGGCGGGTAAAAAGGGCGAGGATTTGCCCGTGTCTGACGCTCCAAGCGTGACAACTGCGGCTATAAAAGCCGACGAGTACGACCCCGAAAAGTATGTGAATTCAGTTGCCTTACTCACCGACAAAGGCGACGAATTCGGATTCGGAGATGTATTCGCGATAACGTACAAGGATAAGCTTTATTTTGTAACAAGCTTTAATGCCATTGCTCATCTTTATAACTCGGTCGGCGAGGACGGATTTTATATTAATTTTAAGACGCAAAACGATATTTTTTCAAAAGACTTAACGCTTGTCGGTTATTCGCCGCTTTATAATGTCGCAATTTTAACGCCTAACAGTATTCCCGAGGTCAAGGGATTCGTTTTAGCCGAAACCGCACCGAAGCTTTCTTCCGAAATAACAGTTATCGGCACATCTGTCGAAGAGTACGCTAAATTAAATACAGCCAGAACGGGCAGAATAATAAGCACTACCCATATTGATATGGTGTCGCGGCAAAGTCTTTATTTAACAGATGCCGCGCTTGTCGGCAACGAAGCTTCGCCCGTTTTCGCCGAGGATATGATAACGGTTGTCGGGATGACGAACGGCGAAAAGGACGGCAACGACAGCATAATAATCCCTGCACTTACTATCAAGACTGTGCTTGACGAAATGTTAAAGCCGGATTCTGCTATAACGCCCTTCCCGGCGGACGAATTCCCCGAAAAATTTAACTATGCGGCAAGCGATAATTATATGTACGGCGAACACATCAAAGTCGGGGAGCTTAATCTTAATTTCTATAAACTCGAAGATATCCGCCAGATACAAAATTTTACCGACGAAGAAGCCGAAGCAGGTATTCGCAGGCTCACAGCAGAGTACAAGGAAAGCGGCGGTTTCCTTTCCGATTCTATAACAAACACAACCCTGATAACCGCAGCTGATGAAGGTTCGCATTATTCATACTTAACAGAGGACGGTGAACCGGACTACAGCCTTGCTCATTTTTCTTACTATGAAGGGCAAGCGGCTATTAAGAGCCCGGAAGGCAATCTGTATTTTGAATTGGGAGAAGACAGATTTCTATACTCTGCCGATGAAAATTCTAACGGGCTTTTTGCAACAAGCGAGACGGTAGGGTTTTATGATGGCGGAGAGGAATATTCCTTTACACTTGATAATCCGGGCGGTGCTATGCCGGAAAACTTAGACCTTGACGTAAACCAGAACGGGTTCTATCTGACCGACAATAACACCGGTGCGATCGCTTATATTACCATAAACGGCGAATTCGGAGTGAAACACGATTCGCTTTGGGGCGAAAAGACGGACGGCGATAAAATTTCCATGGGGAAAGACTCCGGGGATAAAGACGACTTAACTGTTAAGATAGAAAAAACCGATGAGAAAAGCTTCTTATTTACCGTCGGGTATTCGGCTCTTGAAGAACACGCACGCGGAGCTATAGAGGTTACCAATAATATGGTCGGCAATTTGAGCCTATATAGTGAAGATAAAACGATAGAGATGCAGCCTTGGGTTAGTTTGAGTTATTACGACGGGACAAAGAATGTTCGCGCGATTTATACGGAAGAAGACGGTCTCTTAAAGGCAGGAAATGATTCAGGCAAAATTATAATAATGGACGCAAACCATTATTACATAACGAGAGCAGAAGGGTTTACCCCTGTCGGCGACCCTTTCCCCTATCTGCTTGACCGGAACGATATCCCGGATACGGGCGGAGAATAAAAAATGTCAATCCCAAAATCTTTCATAGAAGAACTGAAACTGCGAATCCCGATTGAAAGCGTAATCGGCTCTCATGTGGAGCTGCGGCGCGCCGGGAAGAACATGGTCGGGCTTTGCCCCTTCCATTCCGAGCGCACCCCGAGCTTTTCCGTCAACACCGCCGAGCAGTATTACCACTGTTTCGGCTGCGGTGCCGGCGGGAACGTTATTACCTTTGTCATGAACTTCGAGCGGCTTGAGTATATTGAGGCAATAAAACTTCTCGCCGAGCGCGCCGGGCTTTCTATCCCCGAATCGGACGGGCGGGAGGAACAGTTCGCAAAACTCAAATCGCGGATTTTGTCAGCAAATAGAGACGCCGCGAAGTTCTTCCACCAAAATCTTGCATATAATGCAGAAAAGGCAGTTCGTTATCTTGACTCAAGAGGACTCTCGAAAGCAACCGTTGTAAAGTACGGTATCGGCTACGCCCGACAAGGCTGGGACAGCCTCACAAAGCATTTAACCGGCTTAGGCTACACAGAATACGAGCTCCGCGAAGCAAGACTGTCAACAGGCAAAGAGGGTAACTTTTTCGATTTTTTCCGCGATCGGATAATGTTCCCGATAATAGACCTTCGCGGAAATGTTATCGGCTTCGGCGGTAGAACAATTGATACAGACGGACCTAAATATATAAACACGCCGGAAAACCCTGTCTTCCATAAGGGCAGAAACCTCTTTTCACTCGGTTTTGCCAAGAAAACGAACGCCGAAAGTTATATCCTTTGCGAAGGCTACATGGACGTGATCGCCCTCGCGCAGGGAGGCTTTGAGAACGCCGTCGCAACCCTCGGAACAGCTTTAACCCCCGAACAGGCAAGGCTTCTCGCCATCTACACGAAGGAAGTCTTCATCTCCTACGACTCGGACGAAGCGGGGCGGAAAGCCGCTTCAAGGGCGATTAATATCCTCTCCGAAGCGGGACTCCGCACGAAAATCCTTGAAATAAAAAACGCAAAAGACCCGGACGAGTTTATCAAGAAATTCGGCGCGGCGGAGTTTCGGGTAATGCTCAGCAAATCCGGTACTGCCACCGACTTCCGGCTCTCGAAGGCGGAGGAGGGACTCGACCTCAACGACAACACCGACAAGGTGACATATTTAGACCGCGCCGCAAAGATTATTGCAGACCTTCCCGAAAAGCACCGCATTGTCTACACCTCCGAGCTTGCAGACCGGCTTCGTGTCCCGCTTGAACAGGTCAGAAATATCATCGAGGGGTACGCCGGCGGGGTTAAAAAGCGGGCGGAGACGGAACGCTGGCAGGTTATCGAGCGGCAGACTTTACAGGTCGGTAAGGAGGAGACCAAGCGGACACGTGCGGAGAAGCGGATTTGGGCTTACCTCCATAAAAACCCCGAAGTCGGGGGGGTTATTGCCGACAACCTGAAAGAGGATTCGTTTACCCTTGATATATCCCGTCATATTTACAATTTATTAACAAAAAGTTTAGATGAAAATGTAGAATTCCATATTTTGAGTGAATGTGACCCCGCAGAGCAGGGAAAGATAACAGAAATAATGGAAATTGCTAACAGTATTGTAATAACAGAAGCAGAGTTTTACGGCAACGTTAAGATAATAGCAGAGAAGCCGAAAACGGCGGCAGAGACGACAAATGATGATCTTAAGGATATATTTAATTTTAATAAAAAGAAAGAATGAAAAATGATGGCTGAGAAGATTTCGATTGATTCCCTGATTGAGCAGGGGAAGATGGCGGGGAAGCTGTCGGGGAAGGACATAACGGACGCGCTTGAGGACCTTGAATTCGACGTTGAGCAGATGGAGAGTTTTTACGACAGATGCGCGGCGAATAACATTGAGATAACGGACGACCTTGCGTTTGACGATGACTTGGGACTGCCGCTTGAGAGTGCGCTGCCGGAGGACATTGACTTAACGCTTGCGGCGGACGGAGTTTCAATTGACGACCCGGTTAAGATTTATCTTAAGGAAATCGGGACTGTGCCGCTGCTGACCCCGGAGGAAGAGATTGAGCTTTCGGAGCGTATGGCGAAGGGCGATATTAAAGCGCGAAAGAGGCTTGCGGAAGCGAACCTCAGGCTTGTTGTGTCGATTGCGAAGCGTTATGTCGGGCGTGGTATGCAGTTTTTGGACCTTATCCAAGAAGGCAACCTCGGTCTTATTAAGGCTGTTGAAAAATTCGACCACACTAAGGGGTTTAAATTTTCAACCTACGCGACGTGGTGGATAAGGCAGGCTATAACCCGCGCAATTGCCGACCAAGCACGCACTATTCGTATTCCCGTTCACATGGTTGAAACAATTACACGTGTCAAAAAAGCGTCTTCGCAACTTCTCCACAAAAACGGGCGGGACGCAACGCCGGAGGAGATTGCGGAGCTTACCGATATGCCTATTGAGCGGGTTCGCGAGATTATGCGGATTGCGCAAGACCCTGTTTCGCTCGAAACGCCGATAGGCGAGGAGGAAGATTCCCACCTCGGCGATTTTATCCCCGACGACGATGCGCCCGCTCCGGCTGACGCGGCGTCACTAATCCTCTTAAAAGAGCAGTTGGGGGAGGTTCTCCATACCCTCACCGACCGCGAGGAAAAGGTTTTGCGCCTGCGTTTCGGGCTTGAGGACGGGCGTTCAAGAACGCTTGAGGAAGTCGGGAAGGAATTTCGCGTAACCCGCGAACGTATTCGTCAGATTGAGGCGAAGGCACTCCGAAAACTCCGCCACCCCAGCCGCTCTAAGCGCGTAAAGGACTATTTAGAATAAAGGTGATTTAATGAAGATAATGGTAACAGGCGGCGGCGGCAGAGAACACGCGATAGTAAAATGTTTGGGGGGCGAAGAACTTTACTGCGCACCCGGCAACAGCGGAATAGCCGCTAACGCAAAGATTTTCCCCGACATTAAGGCAACTGATGTTGACGGGCAGGTTAAGCTTGCGAAAGAGCTTGGCGTTGACCTTGTTGTAATCGGACCCGACGATGCGCTTGCTCTTGGGCTTGCGGACAGGCTTGCTGAAATAGGCATACCGGCGTTCGGTCCAAGTAAAAGTGCGGCAAGACTTGAGTCAAGCAAGGTTTTTTCAAAAGACCTGATGAAAAAATATAACATTCCGACAGCGGAGTACGAAGTTTTCGACAACGCAGCCGCCGCGAAAAGTTACATAGAAAGCTTAGAAAAATTCCCGACTGTAATTAAGGCGGACGGGCTTGCCCTCGGGAAGGGAGTAATTATCGCCGAAGACAGGGAGACAGCATTGTCGGCAATATCCGAAATAATGGAGGACAAAAAGTTCGGTGAGAGCGGGAAGCGGATAGTTATTGAGGAATTTTTAACCGGTCCCGAAATCTCGGTTTTTGTAATAACAGACGGTATAAACACAGTCGAGCTCTCCTCGGCAATGGACCACAAACGCGCCGGAGATAATGACACCGGGCTTAACACCGGCGGCATGGGGACAATCGCTCCGAACCCGTTTTATACCGAGAGTATTAAAAAAGAGACGAACGAGCGTATAATCAAGCCGACAATAGACGCGATGCGAGCGGAAGGCTGCCCGTTTAGCGGCGTGATTTTCTTCGGGCTAATGGCAACTCCCGACGGCGTGAAGGTAATCGAATACAACAGCCGTTTCGGCGACCCGGAAGCGCAGGTTATACTCCCGCTTTTTGAAGGGAATTTCACGGAGCTTTTATATAAAACCGCAACAGGCAAGCTCGACAGCTTTACTGACGGTACAATTGGCAATGGTTATACCGCCTGTGTAGTTGTTGCAAGCGGCGGCTACCCTGAAAAATACGAGACCGGGAAGGTTATTGAAGGGCTTAATGAAGCCGGGCAGCTTGACGATATGCCCGATGTAACGATTTATCACGCCGGGACGAAAATTGCCGACGGGAAATATTACACCTCCGGCGGGCGGGTTTTGGGCGTAACAGCGAAGGGCTTAACCCTAAAAGCCGCGATTGACAGAGCGTACAAGGCGGTCGGAAAAATCTCGTTTGATAAAATGCAGTACAGGCTTGACATAGGCAAGAAAGCACTGCTCGGAAATGAATAAAAACAAATCCCCTTACATAGTTTTACAGTAAGGGGATTTTTATATGAAAAGAAGAAAAAACGCCCTCCGTCAGGCGGGGATATACCTGCTTCTGCTTGTTATCTCGCCGTTTGTCTGCGCGGCGGTTGTGCGGGGGGTGCGTGAGCCGATTGAGGCTTTGACGGTTGTTACAACCGTTATTTTAACAGAAACGACAGCTACAGAAGTAATAGTTCCGATAAAAAATACTTTCCGTATAATTACCGACGACAGTTTTATAAAATCGGACGGCGGTTTACATATACCTTCATCAAGGGATGAGGAAAGCGATGTTCCGCCCGAAAGTAAGCCGGAAGAAAACCCTGCCGAAGGTTTTGGGGATTACCCCGGAACGGACGGCGTTGTCGATATTGTTACATACGGGAAGATGAGCGGGAGCTCTTATATAGACATAGGCGGAGGGCAGATTCAAAACCTGACTTCCCTCCCCCCTAAAGCCCTTCTTGAAACGACAAATAACACACCGTTTTTGCGCGACGGTTCCCCCGAAATCCTCATCTACCATACCCACGCAACCGAAAGCTACTTGCCCGTCGCGGCGGAAGTTTTTGACACAAATTTCCCATTTAGAAGCACCGACAGGAGTATAAATATGGTTGCTGTCGGTAATGCTATGAAGGAAGAACTTGAAGCGGCGGGGTTCGGGGTAATTCACGATACAACCCTTTACGACGAGGAGAGTTACAACGGTTCTTACGAAGCCTCCAGAGCCGGGGTCAAGAAGATTTTAGCCGAAAACCCGGGCATAAAGGTTGTCCTCGATGTTCACAGAGACGCGCTTCAAAAATCCGACAGCGAGATTGTTGCGCCGACGGTTAAGCTTTCAGGCAAAGAGTCCGCCCAGATTATGATTGTTTCAAACTGCACCTCCGACAGCCTTAAATACCCCATCCCCGATTTCAAGGAAAACCTATCCCTCGCGGTAAGGATTAACACCGAGGCGGAAGCTCTCTACCCCGGGTTAATGCGCCCGATCCTCTTCGATTACAGGCAGTATAATCAAGACCTCTCCCCCGGTGCGCTCCTAATTGAAGTCGGCGGTCACGGGAATTCATTGGGGCAGGCAATCTATGCGGGGGAACTTTTCGGGAAAGCTTTAGGGGAAGCGTTAAAAGAATGAAACTCTTTATTTTACTCCGGCGTTTTTTCCATGTTGACGGTACAAGACGCGAAAAAATACGCGCTAATATAACCCTTGCGCTGTCGGGAGTTATACTTTCCGTATTATGCCTTGCGGGTTATACAGTTGTTTATGCTAAATGCTACAATATCATGAACGACGAGCCGCTGACGATTTACGAATATAACGAAGAAAATGCTGTTCTGACATTTTTGGGGAATATGTACAGCTTCTGAAATCTGTATTCTGTATTCTGTAATCTGTATTCTGTAAAGAAAATGCCCGAAATTAATCGGGCATTTTTCATAACAAAGGTATAAACTTTGTTCTTGCGGCTTACAGGAGGAATTATTGTAAGAGCTGGAGAACGCCCTGCGGGATCTGATTTGCCTGCGCAAGCATGGACTGAGAAGCCTGCGTAAGGATCTGAGCCTTGGAGAGCTGGAGAATCTGATCTGCAACGTTTGTGTCGCGGATACGGGATTCTGCACCCATGATGTTCTCGTTGGTAACGTTGAGGTTGTTGATCTTGTGGTTGAGACGGTTATCCATAGCACCGAGCTGCGCTCTTACAAGAGAAGTCTTGTTGATAGCGTGGTCGATCTTATCGATAGTAAGGTTAGCGTTGAGCTGGGTCGAGAGGTTAACAACGCTGCTTGCCCAAAGACCTAAACCGGTAGCCGATACGTTCATGTCAGCTGCAAGAACACCAATGGCTTTTTCCCTTACTGCAGTTGCGTCTGTGAAGTATACACCTGCACCGGGACCGTAAGTAGTGGCACCTGCGACTGTTATGTTACCGGATGCGGTAGCAAGGGTTTCATATACGGATGAGTAATTGAAATCGTAATTCTTAAGGTCCTTGGTTCTTGCGCCTACTTGGAAGCTTACGGAAGAAACGAGGTTAAGACCGGTTGTACCAACACGTGTTCCCGAATTATAAATTTCGGAAGTTTCAGCTAACGCTGTACCGTGTGTAAGGATAGAAACGCCGTTATAGTCGGTAGCGGAGATGTCGTTGAGTTCCTTTGTGAGCTGTTCGTACTCGAGCTCAATAGCAGCACGGTCTGTCTCGTTGGAGTAGATACCGTTTGCGGATTGAGTTGCGAGGGTCTTCATTCTGTTGAGGATTGCATGAGTCTCGGTGAGCGCACCTTCAAAGGTCTGGATGAGGGAGATGCCGTCTTCAGCATTCGCAACAGCCTGTGTTAAGCCTGCGGATTGAGCTCTCATCTTCTCGGAAACTGCGAGGCCGGCAGCGTTATCGCCTGCACGGTTGATCTTTAAGCCCGAAGATAATTTCTCGATGGAATCAGCGGTCATCTTGGTGTTCTTGTTGTAAAAACCTCTTGCGTTCTCAGCGACCATATTGTGATATACTACCATAATAATACCTCCTGTATTATTGTATAAATATTATAATCCGAATCATTCGGATAGACCTTCGCGTTCATGTTGACCCGGAGAAATAAGCGTACTTATACTATTCGAGCCGCAAATTCGTTTAATATGTAATCCGCTTTTTATCTGCCGTTTTAACGAGTCCCGTTTCAGGTTCTTGTATTCCTATATCGGACGCAGGATAAAAAACTTAAATTTTTTATTGTAAATATTAAGTTAACTTAATATGAATAAATTAAAAATTTTCACGTCGGCTATTGACAAAAAATTAGCTTGGTGTTATAATGGTATTAGCAGTTAGCCGCTGCTAACTGCTAAATTGGAACAAGGGTTGGTTTTATGAAAACACTTGACGGGATACGGGTCGGAAAAAAGGCGGCTGTAACAAAAATTTTGGGCGAGGGTGCCTTGAAGCGTCATATCCTTGACATGGGGATAACGAAAGGCACTGTTATTGAGGTAAGAAAAGCTGCCCCTTTCGGCGACCCGATACAGGTTAACGTCCGCGGGTTTGAACTGATGTTACGAAAAGAAGATGCAAAGATTATTGCGGTAGAAAAGGTATAAATATGAACGTATCAATTGCCTTAGCGGGCAACCCCAACAGCGGGAAAACAACGGTCTTTAACGCCTTAACAGGCGGCGATCAATACGTCGGGAACTGGGCGGGGGTTACGGTTGAAAAGAAGACCGGGCATCTTAAGACCGACAAGGCGACGAGCATTACCGACCTGCCGGGGATATACGCCCTTTCCCCATACAGCCCGGAGGAGATTGTCTCCCACGACTTTTTAATGGGGAAAAACGGCGAGAAGCCCGATGTTATCCTTGATATTGTTGACGCTTCAAATATTGAGCGGAATCTCTATCTTACCACTCAGCTTGCGCAGACGGGAATTCCGATTGTGCTTGTCCTTAACATGATTGACCTTGTTAACCGCCACGGGGACAAACTTGACGCGAAGAAGCTCGGGGAAACCCTCGGTGTGCCTATCTTTGAGGCTTCCGCTCTGCATGAAAAAGGGCTTACGGAAGCGGCAACAAGGGCTGTCGAAATCGGAAGCGTTTCACACAAGCCCTATCACGAGCGAATTCATGTGCAGTTTTCGGAAACGACTTCAAAGGCACTCGAGGCAATAATTGCGGTTGCGGGGGCGAATATGCCGAAAACCCGCCCCGCGATACATTTCGCGATTGACCTTTTTGAGCGTACCGCTTCCGCCCAATCAGAGCTCGGCTTATCGGGGCTCCAGATGGAGTCGATCGAAAAGATTATCTCCGACACCGAAAAAGCTCTTGACGACGACAGCGAATCAATTATCGCGAAGGAACGCTACGACTACATTGCGAAGGTTTTAGCTACCTGTTATGAAAAGAGTGACAGAGAAAGTTATTCCGATAAAATCGACAGATTCGTTACAAATAAATACTTAGCCCTCCCGATATTCGCGGTCGTAATGTTCTTGGTATACTATATATCTGTCGCAACAATCGGCGCGATCGGGACAAATTGGGTTAACGACGTGCTGTTCGGGGAGTGGGTTCCGACGGCTGTCGGTAACGCCTTAACGGCAATCTCCGCCGCGCCTTGGTTACATTCACTGATTGTTGACGGGATTATTGCCGGGGTCGGGGCTGTGCTCGGGTTCCTGCCGCAGATGGCGGTGCTGTTCCTCCTGTTGTCGCTCCTTGAAGACTGCGGGTATATGTCAAGGATTGCCTTCATTTTAGATAGGGTGTTCCGTAAATTCGGGCTGTCGGGGAAGTCCTTCATACCGTTTCTTGTAAGCACCGGCTGCGGGGTTCCGGGGATAATGGCGGCGCGCCCGATTGAAGACGAAAGTCAGCGCAGAATAACCATAATAAGCACAACCTTCATGCCCTGTTCGGCGAAACTCCCGATTATCGCAATGATTGCGGGCGGGCTTTTCGGGAACTCCGCTTGGGTTGCCTTCTCCGCCTATCTTGCGGGGATAGCGGCAATAATCGTCTCGGGGCTTATCCTCAAAGGCTTTAAAAAGCTCAAGGTCTCGGAGATGCCGTTCGTAATGGAACTCCCCTCCTACCACTCCCCCCGGGCAAAAAATATTGTAAGGCACACTTGGAACCAACTCAAGGCGTTCATAATAAAAGCGGGTACTATTATATTCGCCGCTTCGGTTTTAATATGGCTGCTCTCGAACTTCGGGTATTATGACGGTAGCTTCGGTATGGTCGATTCCGAACACTCTATCCTCTCTTACATCGGGCGTGTAGTCGCTCCCCTCTTTATCCCGCTCGGTTTCGGTTCATGGCAGATGGCGGTAGCTTCCATAACAGGCATTGCCGCGAAAGAGAATGTTGTCTCAACATTATCGGTACTCTTCTCCGGCGGTAACGGGAATATTGACACAATCCTCTCTTCACACCTCTCCGCCCCCGCCGCCTACAGTTTCCTTCTCTTTAACCTGCTCTGCGCGCCGTGCTTTGCGGCAATCGGTGCGGTAAGGCGCGAGATGAATTCTGCAAAGTGGACAGCCTTCGCGCTACTTTACCAAACCGGTTTCGCCTACGTCGTTTCGCTTCTTGTGTATAACATATGGAGGATAATATGAAAGCTTTTATCGGCACGACGGTAGTAATAATAATACTTGTAACGTTACTTGCCTTTGCCGTCGTATATATGATAAGACAAAAAAAGAAGGGGCATTGCGCGACCTGTCCTTATTATGAAAGCTGTGAGAAAAGGAAACAGGAGGGGGGTTAACCCTCTCCTTTTTCGTTTAGAAAATCCTCCAGCTCTTCAAGCGTCGGGTTATATAGAAACGGAATGTTAAATACGGCAAGAAGCCTCTCGACGAAATCTATGTATTTTCCTGTAGCTGTATGTTCTATCATAACTGCACATATTATATGTGTTTCATCATATATGAGGTAGTCGAGATATCGGTCACGCAGATACGCTTTATAGGGAACATAGTCCTTCCCGGCGGCGGAAAAAAGGTCTTCAAGCCGCACATAAAACGAGACAGAATGGGGCAGATGACGAAGTGCCGGGCGGATAACCGTCTTATAATATTCGGAAGAACCCGGCGTTTTTGAAAAGACGAAGGCTTTTTTAATGTCCTCGTCCGAGGGGTATGAGAGGTCGGTTTGTATAAACATTTCTTCGGCTGTTTCACATGATTTGTCGGCATTATTAACCATGAAGGACATAAGCTCCCTGCGAAGGTTCACAAGGTCCATATTCTGTATCTGATAAAGCTTAAGCAGATTTGTAACACAACCCTCAATCGTCAATGCACGTCGGTTGAATGAATCATTAAGCGCGGCAATGCTCTTTTTTAGGTCGGCTATCTCATCGGTACTCGCTTTTTCGTCACCGGCAAAGTCAGACCAAAATGATTTCATAACGCTTCACCTTTTGTTTATTTACTACCGCAGATAGGAGCTTAAGACCCGCATGAACTTATCCGCATCAATCGGCTTCGAGATGTGGTCGTTCATTCCGGCTTCCTTGCAGCGTTTTTCGTCTTCCTTAAAGGCGTTCGCCGTCATTGCGATTATCGGGACGGTTTTGTTAAATTTTCTGATTTCTATGGTTGCGGTAAGTCCGTCCATAACCGGCATCTGCATATCCATGAGAATAAGGTCGTAACTTCTCTCTTTTGTCAGATTAACGGCAATCTCGCCGTTTTCCGCCTCTTCAATAATACATTCGGAGTCTTCAAGCAGTGCCGAAACGATAAGCCTGTTAACCTCAACATCCTCGGTAACTAAAATCCGTTTCCCCTTAAAATTTACTAAAATTTCGTCCGCACCTGTCTCTGTATCAATAATCTCGCCGCCAAACTGCGCCGGGATAGAGATGGTAAAGGTTGAGCCTTTACCAAGCTCGGAAACAACGGTGAGGTCGCCGTCCATAAGCTCGGATATCTTCTTGCTTATCGCAAGCCCGAGTCCCGAGCCGCCGAAGCGTCTTGTAATGGAAGTGTCCGCCTGCTCGAAGCTGTCGAAAAGTTTTGCTATATTTTCGGGCGCAATGCCTATCCCCGTATCGGAAACAGCGATAGAGAGAATGTTATCTTCCGAAATGCTGCCGCGCACGGAAACCGTTCCGCCCTCCGGGGTAAACTTAACGGCGTTCGATAAAAGGTTAACAACAACCTGTGAGAAGCGAAGTTCGTCAGAATGGAGGTAGTGCTTGCAATCTAAGGTCTTCGGGGTATCAAGAGTTATGTTCTTCTCCTTCGCAAGCGGCGCAACGACGTTAATCGAATTCATCATCATCTTGCAGAAATCGAAGTCGTCAAAGACAATCTCCATCTTCCCGCTCTCAATCTTCGATATATCGAGAACATCGTTAATGAGGTTAAGAAGGCGGTTGCTCGCCTCGGAGGTGTTTTCAAGATAACGGCGAACCTTATCGGGGAGTTCCTCTTTTAAGGCAAGCGCGGTCATACCGATAATTGCGTTCATCGGTGTACGGATTTCGTGGGATATGTTCGAGAGGAAGGAGGATTTTGCGTTTGAAGCAGCTTCCGCCTCACGCCTTGCCTTATCAAGCTCGGTTACGTCATTGAACACGGCAAGATAACCGCCGTGAACGCCGTCTGCCGGAGCATATTTCACGCAGTGTATGGTGTAGTACCGTTCCGACAACGGAAACAGCCCCGATTTTGAAACAACCGTCCCGTACGGAAGCCTGTCACACTGTTCAAAAGCTTCAATCGTCATTTCAAAAGCTTCGTTGGAAACAAAATTTTTAAGCCCTTCAAGGTAGTCAATTCCGATAATATCGCTGTAACTGAGCCCCGGTTTTTTTACCGCGAATTTAACAATATTAGCGGTTGTGAAGCGGATTATACGGTCGTCGTCGCATAGAACAATCGTTGTATCGTCGGGGGTGTACATCTGAAGCAGCGACAGATAGCGTTCCCTCGCCGATAATTCCCACGCAAGTGCCTTCGCACGAAGGAGCGATTCGTAGGTTTCGGAAATATTCGTATGTATAATCATTGCGCCGCCGTGGAGCTCTTTTGTTGCTCCGAAGCGCGTAAGCTGGGTCGAAAGATACGAGTCGGTTACTTCGAGATGATAGGTTCGGGTAAAGGATGTGCCGGGCTTTGCGGCGAAAATCTCGGTCAGGGCGTTGTCCATATAAAGCGCGACGCCGTCCCCTAAAATCTCGCGCAGATAATCAATATAGTTAAGCCCCGGAACCTCCTCGTCGGCGTATTTTCTCCCGATTGAATATTCGGACGCATGGTTTGTGTTAAGCCTGATTTGAAAATCTTCGTCAACAATTACAAAGTCGCCGTTTGCCGGGTAATTTCGCAGAATGAGGTTGATGTAAAGTTCCCTTACACGCTCACTCATTCCGAAAAGGCTGTCTCGATAGAGCGCGAAGGCGAATATAATAAATACCGCGCTGTAAAGGACTGCCGTAAGGTCGATACTAAACACTCTCGGGAAGAATGTGAAAAGGATATTATAACCTATAGGCAGGAGGATTGAGGCGGCGGCGAGTCTGGTCGAAGTTTTACCGTGCTTGAATGTATAGCGCATGAAGTTAACGACGGCGAATATTGAGATAAGATAACTAACCGCGACATGAATAGGAAAGAGCGGACCCCATATGTAGGCTGCGCCGAAGTGCTGATGCCCATTGTAGCTGTACATGAGGTTGTGGAAGGGGTTTGATAAAAGAAGGAGCATATCAATTGCAGTGAAGGCTATTATCGGTATCGTAAAAAGCTTTTTATCAGGCAGCTTTGAATCAATAAGCCGCAGCGAAAAGAAGAGCGCGGCGCAGGGCGTTAGGGTTAAAAACGCGTACTTAATAACGTGGAAGCCGGGATAGAGGTTATCCGCGACAACCGCATCAAGCCCTGATGTAAGGCAATACCCGAGTATAGACGCCCCCGCAATCCATAACGTGAATTTTAATCTGTCCCCGCGAAGTGTTGCGAAGTTAAACTGGGCGAGTAAAACTAAAATCAATATTGACGCGATGATGCAACAGATAAAGAGAATAACATTCATTTGCATTTGCTCCAAAATTTAGTATGCTGCTACAATAGATATTTTTTCAGGGTCGATAAGAACAGGTCTGTTTCAATGGGTTTTGCAATATGCGCGGTCATACCCGCCGCAATGCATCGGTCGGCGTCCTCTTTAAACGCGTTCGCCGTCATGGCAATAATCGGGGTATCTTTGTCGAATTCCCTTATGAGTTTCGTTGCGGTAAGTCCGTCCATTATGGGCATCTGCATATCCATTAAGATTATGTCAAAATGCTGCTCCCTTGCCGTCTCTACGGCAATCTGCCCGTTCTCCGCTTCGGTTATCGACACGCCGGTTTCCTCTAAAAGCCCTGTGACAATCATTCTGTTCATCTCGACGTCTTCTACAAGGAGGATTTTCTTCCCCGAAAGGTCAAGATGTTCGTCAAGCTCGATGTTTAGGTTAACCGCCTGTACTATCTTACTGTATATATCGGAGGGCGGAACGGGTTTTCTTATATAGTCGGTAACGCCGTACTCTTTAACCGCTTCCGACATCTCTCCCCATTCATAACCGCTTATCATTATTATCTTTGTCGAGGGTGAAATCTTGCTTATTTCGCGGGCAACGTCCACGCCCGAAAGCACAGGCATACTCCAGTCAAGGAATATAATATCGTATTTCGTAAACCCGGCGAGCGCAATTGCGTCCTTCCCGTTTTCGGCGGTATCGGCAAGTATGCCGTAGGTTAAAAGCAGTTCCGCGAAATAATTCGTAATCGGTGCTTCATCGTCAACGACAAGCACCTTAATACTGTCAACCGTCTTCCCGGGAACAAACTCGCCAAGCGGCGCGCCCCAAGTTATAGGCAGATAAAACTCGAATTTAGAGCCTATTCCGAGGTCGCTCTTAACCGATATTTCGCCGCCCATGAGGTTAACAATCCGCTTGCAGATTGAAAGCCCGAGTCCTGTCCCCCCGTAGCTTCTTGTGATGGAATTGTCCGCTTGTTCAAAACTCTTAAAGAGCTTATCCATGTTTTCGGGGGCGATTCCGATACCGTTGTCGATAACCGAAATGATAATGCGAAGCTCTCCCTCTTCGGTTTCGATAACGTCAGCGTCAAGCCTTATTTCGCCGCCCTCGGGCGTGAATTTTACAGCGTTCGATAAAAGGTTAACGACAACCTGCGAGATACGAAGTTCGTCCGCGAAAACGTTGTTTTTAAAGCGATAGTGGTAGTTATGCTTTAGGGTTACATTCTTTTCCCTTGCAAGTTCCGCAATGACATTCACTGCGTTTTCAATCATCTTCGTAAAGTCGAATTCGGTAGGAGAGACGGTAAGCTTTCCGCTCTCAATCTTCGACATATCGAGGACATCGTTAATAATCGACAGAAGCCGGTGTGCGGATTCGTCGGTGTGTTCGAGGTATTGGCGGATTTTTTGAAGGTCTGACTGCTTTTTCGCAAGAGCGGTCATGCCGATAATAGCGTTCATCGGCGTTCTTATTTCATGGGACATTCGCGACAAGAATTCCGACTTCGCAACATTCGCCGACGCCGCTCGGTTTGCCGCGTCAACAAGTGCTGCGCGCATATCGTTTAGGCGGTGTTCCATAACGCCGAATTCATCAAATTCGGTTATGGTAATTTCACCGGTTTCGGGATTATTAATATCGGCGAAGCGGTTAACCTTGTCGATAACCCGCCTGAAATATGTTACAAGCGTAACGCAGGCAATGAGTATCAGCACAAGCCCGATTATCGGAACAACGGCGCCCGCTCTGAACCGTTCGTTAATGTCGCCGGAAAGTTCGGCTTTATCAACCATTACCCCTAATTTCCAGTCAAGAACGTCAAGGTTTTGAAGGTAAACAATCCGCTCCGAACCGTTAATAATGACGTTGCCTTCGGTTTTCTCGGAAAGGATAAGCCTGTAAAGCTCGTCGAGGGAGCGGTCGTCGCCGATATAATCGTCCGCGGTTTTTGTATCATCTATCCAAGAGATAAACTGCCCGTTTGAGCCTATTAGGAAAGCTTTCCCTGTATCGCCTATGTGAATAGTATCAACAAGCTCTCTGACCCTGTCAACGGAGACATCAGCCTCCCCAACCCCGCGAAGTGTGCCGTCTTCATCATAAAACCCAACTGAAGTCGAGAACATATAGACGTCCGGGAGAGGGTCGTAGAATACGGTATCAGACCAGCCGACTTTCCCGTTCTTGTCCGCACCTGTCCTGTACCAGTTTTGCTCATAAAAGTTATAAACTTCCGGGTTCTCGGAATTTAAGACGTCGAGTGAATAGTCGGCGGAATATACAGGCGTACCGTTAAGGTTATAGTATGCGTAATAACCGTCGGCGGTTTTCCCGTCCTTGCCGCGCCCGGGTTCGTAAAAAATCCCGCAGCCTATAATAAGCTCATTGTTTTCAAGGGCGATACGGATAATGTTCGCCATATCCTCCGAACCGATTCGGTCATCGGGCTGGATTTCGGCGTACTCTGCAAGGAGCATCGCTTTTCTTGAAACGGAATCAATCTGTTCGGCGAACTGTTTCGACGCGCCGTTAAGAGAGCTTTCGACTTCAAGCCCCAGCCTCTCGCGCATAGCTATATCGGCGGAGAGGAATGTATAACCTGCAAAAAGCCCCAATACAACAATCGCAAGAGGGAGAATCGTCGCTATTATGCGAAAATAAAGGCTTCGGTACCATTTTACGGAATATTTATCATTCATACAGGCACTTCGCTTATTTTTACTCACTTTAATTATATCACTAAAACGAAACAACGTCAAGGGCTGCGGCAAAAAAATTTACGCCCCGAAAAAAGTCAAGGCGTAAAAGTGTCTATTTATTACGATAAAAATTAACTAAAGAAAGAAGATTTTCGAGCGGGTCGCTAACGGCTATTCGCGCTATTATCGCGTCAATTTCAGACTTGCGGAACGCTCTCCACTCCGCCGCCTCCGCTTCTTCCTGTTCTTTGGTGCGGTTTTTAAGGCGGGTAAGTTCCTCCGGGGGCGTGGAGAAGGGTTGATTATGTTCCATCATGAATTCGCGCTCCGCCTTCCCCTTGTCGTTGCGCGCTTTTGTCGCGGTAATTAGCTCGGTTAAGCCGGCGTTCAGTTCGTTATATTCGTCTTCGGTAAATTTCCCCTCTTTATACGCCGCGTCAAGCCTTGCGCCGATATCACCGAAACGCCGCGCAAGCTCCTCATTAGTCTTGGGCTTAAGGAACATTTCAAGTTTATAAAGGTTCCCGCCGCCGGTGTCGTAAAGGCTTAACATACTCGAAGTGTCGGGGTTTATATTCTCGGAATTCTCCTCCGTTATAACCATCAGCCTGTCGTATTTCCCGTTAACGGGCGGATTCGCTTCAAGAAAAGCTTCCTTTGCCTCCTCCGTAACCTGCCTTATTGTATCCTTGCCGAAAAGTGTTTGGTAAAGTTCGCGCCCTGTCATGCTTGTTATATTCATGCTTCTCACCTCTCCTAATATTTGTCGTACGTAAAATTAAAAACTTAAGTTTTTTTTACAATTTTCTCTTTACTTTTATGTTAAAATAGTATATAATAAGATGGAATAAAATTTTAAGGGGTAAAAATGGCTGATAACATTCGCGCTCCGAAATATAAACGGATACTCTTAAAACTGTCGGGCGAGGCTTTATCCGGGAAGAAGAAGCAGGGGCTTGATTTCGACGTTTGCAACTCCATCTGCACGGCAATTAAGCGTTGTGTCGACGCGGGGGTCGAGGTCGGAATCGTCGTCGGCGGAGGGAACTTCTGGCGTGGGCGGGCTTCCGGGAAGATGGACAGGACGCGGGCAGACCACATCGGTATGCTTGCGACGGCGATGAATGCGCTTGCTGTTGCCGACTGCCTTGAGGCTTTGGGTTCGGAGGTAAGGGTTCAGACCGCAATCTCCATGCCGCAGATTGCCGAACCTTATATAAGGCAGCGGGCAGTAAGGCATTTCCTTAAAAACCGTATCGTAATTTTCGGCTGCGGGACGGGTAACCCCTTCTTTTCAACCGACACTGCGGCGGTCTTACGGGCGGCGGAGACAGGCTGCGACATTGTACTTAAGGCAACGATGGTTGACGGCGTTTACGACAAAGACCCGCATAAATTCCCCGACGCGAAGCGGTTCGAGACGATAAGTTTCGATGAAGTGCTTCTAAAAAACCTTGCGGTAATTGATTCCTCGGCAGCTTCGATGTGCAGAGAGAATGAAATACCCCTCCTCGTCTTCTCCCTCTCCGACCCCGATAATATCTATCGGGCGTGTATGGGCGAGGACGTTGGAACCTTGATAAAATAAAGGAGTTAAAATTATGAACGAGTATATTAAACACGCGGAAGAAAAGATGCAAAAATGTTTGGACGCGCTCGACCACGAATTTTCGACAATACGCGCCGGAAAGGCAAGCCCGAAGGTTTTAGATAAGCTTCATATTGACTACTACGGTTCTCCCACGCCTATCGCGCAGGTTGCGGCAATTTCGGCAACCGACGCAAGAACCCTAACCATCTCCCCTTGGGATTTGACTCAACTAAAGGCAATTGAAAAGGCGATTCAAGCCTCCGACATCGGGATTAATCCGCAAAACGACGGAAAAGCAATCCGCATGAGCTTCCCGCCCCTAACCGAAGAACGCCGCAAAGAGTTAACCAAGCAGGTTGCAAAATATGGCGAAGAAGCGAAAGTTACCGTGCGCAATGTCCGCCGCGACACCATGGAGAAGCTTAAGAAGGCGCAAAAAGCCTCCGAGATTACCGAGGACGACTTAAAAGACCTCGAGAAGATGCTCCAAAAATCCACCGACAAATACACCGCGAAGGTTGACGACGAGGTTAAGGCGAAGGACAAAGAAATTCTTTCGATTTAGTTTGGAATAATATTGAATAATACGGAATCCGGGGGCTTACCCTCTCACATAGCCTTCATAATGGACGGCAACGGCAGATGGGCGAAAAAGCGCGGTCTGCCGCGAAACGCCGGGCACAAAAAGGGCGGCGACACCTTCCGCGAAATTGCCCGCCATGCGAAGGACTGCGGAATAAAGTATGTGACCTTCTTTGCGTTTTCTACCGAAAATTGGAAACGCCCGAAAGAAGAAGTTGACGCGCTCATGAAGCTTTTTTCGGAATACCTTGACGAGGCGGAAAATTACGCGAAGGATAAAACGCGGCTGATTTTCTTGGGGGACAAGTCAATTTTCCCCCGCGAAATGTCGGCGAAAATGGTTGACTTGGAGAAAAAGTCGAAGCAGTTTTCCGACTTCACCCTCTCTCTCGCCGTAAATTACGGCGGCAAGGACGACATCTTACAGGCGGCGCGAAGGGCGGCGAATTTATGCCGCGACAGGGACCTAACCCCACAAGACATAGACGAGCGGTTCTTCTCGGGGCTTTTATACACCTCCGCGCTCCCCGACGTTGACCTTTTAATCCGCCCCGGGGGGGAACGGCGTTTAAGCAATTTCCTTCTTTGGCAGTGCGCTTATGCTGAATTGTATTTTTCAGATATTCTCTGGCCGGATTTCGGGAAAAAAGGCCTTGAAACCGCGATAGAATACTACAAAGGGCGAAACCGCCGCTTCGGGAACGTGCAGGGTGCGGCAATTTAGCCATGCCAATTCGCGCAGATTACATTGACAATTAAGTCTGTCAACAACCGATAGAACGAAAGAATACCATTTATGTTAGTTAGAATTACATCATCTATAATCGGAATAATTATCGGCGTTGCGGTTTTGTTTTTATCCGACACAATCTTTTTCAACATCGCAATTGCCGCAATATGCGTAATCCTCACCGAAGAGCTTCTTCACGCGGCGGATTGCTTAAAATACCGCCTCGCCTCGACGGTCTGTTTCGCGTT
>JAISGY010000050.1 GCA_031262835.1 Ruminococcus sp. | reverse complement strand
ATTATCTCCCACATTTCTGCGCCGTCGGCGGCGGTTGTCTTGCTGCCTATTTTTTCGACCTTAATACTGACTGCCCGCCTGCTTAAGACAGCTATAAACGCTTCCGTCTTGTATTCCTCTTTTGACGCATAGTCCGTCGCTATAACTGTGTCTTCCGGAAGATAAATATAGATATCGAGTACCTTCTTAAAAAGCAGCATGAACTTTTCGTCGTCATCAAGCTTATTCGTCTCCCGCATGAGCTCTGCGACTTTATCATGAAACTTCGCGGACGCGGCTTTAATTGTAATATCGTTGCTGTCGGAAAATTCGTCCGAAACTTCAACCCACGCAAAGAATATCCAATCATGATCGTATTCCGGGTTTTTTATAAGATAGTCGATACCATTGTTTATTGCGTCAATAAAACGCGCGGCTACCGACGTGTTCTTCTTAAGGACATCGGGTAAGGCTTTATAAAAGCCGGATGCTTTTTCAAGATTGTTGCTGTTCATAAAAGCGTTGCCGATAACCGCGGTAAGGGACGAAAGAGTTTCATCAAATACTGCCTTGTTTTGTTTTTTAAGCGCGAATAGGCACGCGTCAAGTCCTTTATCGTTAAGGTTCGCCGCATACGCTTTAGCGCGCTCCGCAATTCCATGAATAAGATAATCGCGGAAACCGTCCCAAGCGTTTTTACATTCTTCCTTGTCTTTATCCGTTTTCGCAAATTGGTATGTAAAGCTGTCTTCGACGTTTGCTTTTTCGGCAAACTTGCTGTAACAAGAAAAGACGCGATTCCACGCATATCCGGCATCTTTTACATTATCTTCGTTGTCGATAACTTCTCTTGCCATAAACGCAAAGATGCCTTGAATATCCCATGGCTCGTTACAGTTTTCAATACGCTTCTTAAAAGCAACCGGGTCGACACAGTAATACTTCGCCTTAATATCGGTAAAAACGCCCTTTTCATAGTCGGCTTCGCGCACCGTTAAAAGCTCTTCGCGAAGGCGCGAAGCGGGGGAGATAAGCAGGAGCCTGTATTTTTCCGTCTCAGTTTTAGGAACGCCCTCGGCTTGAAGCATTCGTATCGCGCTGTTTATATCTCGTGCGCTAAAGGCTGTGGTAGCTTTTAAGAACTCAAACGCGTTTACATATGCCATAACTATTCTCCCTGTTAACTGATTTTCTGTGCAGCTTTTTTTCGATTTTCCTCGAGCTTTAGCTGCTTTTTATCCGGTTTTTTGTCTTGTTTTGGCGGGGGCGGTTGCTTAATTTTAACATCAGCTTTTTGCTTAATTTTCACGTCAGCTTTTTGCTTAATCTTAACGTCAGCTATTTGTTTAATTTCCTCTTTAGTCATTCGCCTAATTTCCTCTACAGTCACGTACTTTCCGTTAAGATTTGCAAGCATATCTCGGTTAAGATGTATAAGATACCAAACTGCCGTTGTCCAGTTCGGTTTTGTAAACAATTCATCAACGACTTCGGTGAGATAAGCAATTCTATCCGAGGGCGAGCGAGATGCCTTTATGGCACTATTCATCTCTTTCGCCAATGCGACTATAGTATCGAAATCGGAACTTCCATACAATACGTCGTGAGTGAATTGTAACTCCTTAAGTTTTTCAAGGTTTTCCTTAAATTTAACTGCAACCTCTTCTTCTGTCAAGGTTTCGCCCTCAACCGGCGTTTCCTCGCTCATTATTTGATCAATTTCCGCCACAGTCACGTACTTGCCGTTATAATTTACAAGCATATCTTGATCAAAACGCCAAAGATAGTATCGAACCATTATGCTTTTTGGCTTTTTAAACAATTCTTCAACGACTGTGGTGAGATAAGCAATTCTGTCTGTGGGCGAGTGAGATGCATTTATAACACTATTCATCTTATCGCCCCGTGCATCTATTGTGTGGATTTTGTGAGTAAGAAATATGCCCGAAGTCCGCGAGAGATTTAACTTCTCGAGTTTTTTAAGTTCTTTCTTAAATTTTTTGTCGGACTGAGTTAAGTTTTTACTCATCGTTTTTTCTTCTTCTTCTTAGAAGTATTAACCGCACTGCGGGGCTTTGTTTCTGCCTGTTCTCTGTGTTCCTTCAAGAGGTTGTTATAGATTGCATAGAGCCGTTCGTATTCCGCCGCGACTTCGGGGCTGTCGTCCCCCGTTTTTAATTTTTCAAGGCAACGGATAGCGCGCTCTATCCCCCCGTATTTTTCGGCGCAGATTACCATCTGTCTTAAAATCTCGTTGTCGGTCGGGCGGAGGTAATGCGCCTCCGCAAGCTTGTCGTACGCGTCCCTGTAGTCCTTGTTACCGTACGCCGCGGCGGCTTTGTTCCATAACATATCCGGCGCGTAAAATACCGAAAGGTAGTCAAGTAAATCGGTTTTGCACCGCGGGCAGACTGTAGAGTCCGCCCGGGTATTGCAAACCGGACAAAATGCCGGCAGTGTTCTTGCCATACTATCCCCTCCGTTAACCGATTGTGTCGGTGTAGTTCGCTAAAGGCTCGTAATACCTATAGAGCAAGCCGAGGTCGTATTTGGCTTTCTCCGCCTCAGTTTCGGTGGTAAAGATCGACATATCGTTTCTGATTTTTATCACTGCCGCCTCGTCTGACTTGTAACGTTTTTCCATTCCTTCTCTTGGCACTGACGGGAGAGCGGAGTTTTCTTTCGCTTTCTCCATAATGTCGACAACCTGCTGGCAGTACACCACCTTAACAACCATCCACATAGCTTCGGGAGGAGGAGGAGGAGGAGGCGGCGTCTTGTCGAGGAGCTCACGGAGGTTCACAAAATCCTTCCATGTGACGTTAAGTTCGTCCTGACTCTTTTTCCTGTACGCCTCTGCGGCTTTGGCTTGAAGCTCTTTAATCTTCGCGATGTTCTCGGGCTTATTGTCGTGATACTCTCTGTTTAAGCGCATACATTCGTCCGCCATGTCTTTAACCGCGCTTTCGGGCGGATTTAAGCGGGTGGGTCTTATGCTGTCTATTATTATCTGCATATCGCCGAGTTTGGTACGCGCACAGGTCTGGTCGTTTTCCTGCACTGCCTTTATGCCTTCGTCCTTAAGGGTTTCGAGTGCTGTCCGCTTAAATTCCGCCTTAATCTTATCGGAAGGCTCAAGTATACGGAGTATCGATTCATAGTCTTCCATTGCTTCCCTAAAGTCAGACTCCGGAGGCGGCGGCAGCTGCGGTGCTTCTAAAACGGCGTCCTGCGATACGCCGCCGGAGGTTGCAAAAACGTGCTTAGTGCTCTTTTCGTCAATTTCAAGCCTTACGGTAACGGGTGTCCCCACGTCCATTTTATTTGCAAACTTCATTTTTATAAAACAGAGCTGGGTATTTTCCTCGAAAATCTTAAAGCTTGCCGAATACTCGGTGGTGGTATGGAAGGTATACTCCTCCGAGGCGGGGAGGTTTGTTCCGTTTTCCATTAAGACTTTTCTGTATGTAATCCTTGAAGTCGGGTTTATAAGTTCAATTAAGAGCGGGTGCGAGAGGGTTGCGCTTGCTGTTCTTATTATAACGGCGGCGGCGTTGAAGTTAAAGGTTAAAAGCTCTTTTCCATTCAGTTCAACCGAGCAGAAATACGGTTCGTCTTCTCCGGGTGCGGGAAGTCCGTTGAAGGTAAATTTGCCGTCTGCTTCAATACCAAACTCCTTCGTGAAGGACCCGTCCGTCTTGCTTACAACCGCCTTTAACCCGGCAGGAAGTTTACCCGTTATCGCGGTAATCTTACCATCGACTTTGCTCTTTCCGGCAACGCTGTATGCTTTTTGTACTTCTGCCGCGAGGGTTAAGGCATTTGCACCTCCCGTTTCAGAGCTCTTTTCGTAGGTCTTTTCGGTGAAACTCTGCGCCGCAACGGCTGCCCCATAGCCTACCGACATATCCGGCTCGTCGTGGAGCGGTTCGGGCTGGATTGTGTGGTGGGGGAGGGAGGGGTCGCAATAGTTTTGTCTTACAAACTCCCTCACATACGGTATATGCGAGCTTCCGCCGACAAGGAGAACTGCTTCAATGTCGTCAAGAGTTATGCCCTCCTTCTCCGCCGCCGCGAGTGCCTCGTTGCATTTATCGAGCGTCCCCGCAAGAGCCGGCTTAATGAGTTCTTCAAACTCAGCTCTTGTAACTTCAAGGTCAAGATCTATCATCTGTCCTTCTTGGTCTGCGCAGAGCGCGTCTCTTACGCATGAAAACTCGTCCACTGAAGAAAGGTTCTTTTTAATGCCCTCCGCCTGAAGTTTAAATATCGTCTTAATCTGGTTGTCGCGCTCATTCCCGGGCTCAAGGTCAAGAACGTAGATGCCTTCTTTGTTGAGGTCAGCTATAAGCTTTTCGGCAAGAAGCTCATCGAAGGTATCGCCGCCGAGGTAGTTGTTCCCGGAAATACCCAAGACGTCCGCTTCCCCGCCGACATACCGCACAATCGAAACATCGAATGTTCCGCCGCCGAGGTCGTAAACCATGAAGATTCCGTCCTCAACGCCGTTTTTATAGCAATAATAAGCGCAGGCTGAACTCGGCTCTTGGAGCGTCTTCATAACCTCAAATCCCGCAAGCTCGCCCGCCTTGGCTGTCGCCTCCGCCGCGTCGGAGCGAAAATACGCCGGAATAGTTATGACTGCCCGATTAATTTCGTAGTTTTCATAACCTTCGGTCTTGCTAAGTTGTTCTTGGAAGCCTTCCTTCATTGCGCGAAGGTATTCGGCGGAAACTTCAATCGGGGTGAATGTTTTGCCGCCGACGGAAGCGGTATAGTCGCTGTCGCCCATATGCCGCTTTATTGAGGTTATCGGCTCGGGGTTTGTCCCGCGCTTCGCGAAGGCTTTTTGCCCTGTGACGATATTGCCTGTCTTCCTGTCAACCGCCAAAACCGACGGGAAAGTTTTTCTGCCCGATTTATCGGTAAGACAGAGGAAGGTTTTGTTATCCGCCCCGATTAAAGAGATTACCGAATTGGTTGTTCCGAGGTCGATTCCTACGACCTTGTTAATTACTAAGCTCATGCGTTTTCTCCTTCTATTTCGTTTACCCTACGCTTGCAAAAAACTTCGGCGGAATGAAGCAGGTTGTCCCCAAGCTTCACTTCGGGGGTATAGCACTCATAAACCGTCTCAAAAGGCTGGTCTCCGTCTTTCCAGCCCACAATCCGCACGTTAGAGGCAAGCTCGTCGTCAACCGTCTCTCCGAGGTAGTCCTTAAGCGTTATGCCGTTAATACTGAGTGCCCCCGTCAGCATCTTAAGCGCGGTCTTCGCCGATTCCGAAAATTCCGCTTCGTACTGCATAAGCCTGTAAGAAGCAAGCGCGATATCGGTTAATGCTTTTTCAAGTTTTTTAGCCGCGCTTTTTGCGTCAGCCTTTTCCTTCTCTAAAACTTCATTGCCCCTCTTCATCACGCCGATTAAAGCGGGAACAGGCAGCGTCTGTTTTAGTTCAAACGGGATAGTTCGCGGTTCCATTTTATTTTCACCTCTACTTTAAGTTTACAGCCTTCTTTGAATATATCCCTGCAAGCCCCTTCTGCCCAAGTTCTAAGCATACGTCCGAGACGGACATATAAAGGCTTCGCAGGCGGGGTTTGTCCAAAAAATAAACGTTTCTTTCCTCCGCAATGCGGATAGCGGTAAGATACAGGTCCTTTGCAGTCTTAAGGTCGCCGCGCAAGCGGTAGATTTCCGCTTTTAACACCGTTATGTTAGCCTGTTCAATTGGCTCAATACCCGGCTTTTCCAAAAGCTCTTCGGCGGTTTTTTCCGCGAAGTCATATTCACCCGCCGCTATTGCTCCTTTTATAACCGCTATGCTGTCCTTGTCTAAGGCTTTTAAGATTTCCGCCGCGTCGGCGAAACGCTCGTTCGCGGAATAGTTAAGGCATCTTGACAGAACCGCGTCAATGAGAGAGGAGGGCTTAACACCCGGATTCGTCGCCGCAATTTCTTTCCCGCTTATGTACTTGAATTCGAGCCGCAGTTTTCGGAGCTCATACATCATACGGCGGTGATAATCGGCTTCCGATTCTCCCTCTTCGTGTTTTATGTGCTTATTGAAGGGAGCTAAGCCGGTATAGTATTCATAAAACATCAGCCCCGCCTGATACATATCGGTGCGGGTTGTATAGGGGCTTCCGTCGGTGAAGTTCTCCGGCGCGTATATCGAGAGGGTTGTTTTTAACGCCTTGTCGTAGTCGGTAAATGCCCCCATTCCGAAATCTGCGATTTTCAGTACATTGCCGGAAAGCATAATATTCGCGCCCTTGATGTCCCTGTGAAGCACCCCGGCGTCGTGAGCAGCCTTTAGCCCCGTGAAAAACTGCTTCATCTTATCGATAACGTCTTCCGGCTCGGGGTAGACGCCGCTTTTTTTTGCGCGCTCCATGAGGTCTTCGAGGGTTACCGCGTGCCTTACAAGCTCCATCGAGATATAGGCGCATCTCCCTATCGGAGTATCAATAAGCCCCCAAGAGAAAATCCGTATAAAATGACGCTTAACATCGTCGTCAAGGTCGGAAGACAGAATCCTCTCGGGCAGCGAACAGTCCGAAAACATCCCTTCCCCGCCGCCCTCCGACGACACTTCGGGGGCGAAAACCTTAAGCGCGACGTCCCTTACCGGCGTGTTATCGAGAAGCTCTTTTGCGCGGAAAACCGTGCCGAAATTCCCGCTTCCGAGTTTCCCGTCGAGACGGTACCTGCCGTCTAAAACCTGACCGAGTTCAATATCTAACATATTAAGTTCCTATTCCGTTTCCCCCGCCTGCGGCGGGGGGAACAAAACTATACTCCTGCTGTTATTTGCGTTTGCGCAAGGAGGGAATCGAGGCGGGAGAGTTTTTCTACCGACAGGTTGTCGAGTTCGTCGGTGTCGATTGCCGATACTCTTGCGAGGCGTTCTTCTATCCTTGAGAGAATACTGTTACGCTGCCGCCTTGCGATTGCTTCTATCTCCTCGTCGTTGTTGACCGGGACGAGTACGGTCTTCTTCCCGTCCATTACTATCCGCAAGAGCTTCGCGTTAACTAAGGTCCTGTAGCTCACCGCCGAAAGCCGCTCTTGAACCATTTCGTCAAAGAGCACGTCAATCCGTCTGCCGCCGAAATACTGCCCCTTTGCCTTCTTTAAGACAACTTCGTTTTCTTCATACGCGATTCTTGCAATTTCCGAAATAACCTCGTCGTCTATCTCAAGCTTGCAGTCTCTGATTTCCGCTTCCTCAAGGATTAATCTCCTTGCCATCTGCCTTGTAATCCCCTCCATAGCTTCAAGAGACAAAGCATTAAATACAACAATACCGCCGCTTCGCAGTATTCGTCCGATAAATTCCGGGCGGAAACACTTTTCGCCGTTTTTATATTTATAGTCGCCAATCATGTTCTTAACGACGTATTCAATCTCTTCCGCCGACTTCTGTTCCCTTATCATCTGCGCAATTTCGTACTGCCCGATGTTTGAGGTCATTACAAAGAAGGCTCGGTTCGCGTACGCCTTAACACCCTTCATGTCGGTTATTACGCCTTCGTCAAAAAGCGGCAAGAACGGCTCCCAGATTTGGGGGTGCGCCTTTTCAACCTCGTCTAAAAGAACAAGAGAATAAGGGTCCTTGTTAAGGTCGTTGATAAGCTTTCCGCCCGCTTCATAGCCAACATATCCGGCTGAGGTACCAATAAGATTCGAGACGTTGTGCGGCTCGGTGAAGGAGCTCATGTCGAAGGTTATAAGCGAGTGTGTAGCGGAATAGAGCATCGAAATCTGTTTCGCAAGCTCCGTCTTGCCCGTTCCCGAAAGCCCCGCGAAGAAGAAAATTCCGGCGGGTCGCTTCTTGTCGACACGCCCTTTTTGAATTAGGTCGAGCCTTGCAGCAACTTTTCTTACCGCCAATTCCTGCCCCATAAGGTGCTTTGAAAGAAGGTCGGAGTAGTCCTTGTCCTGCCCCGTTCCGAGGATGTTTTCGACAGGCTGCCCGGTCGTTTCGGCGATACATTCCGCAATCTCGCGCCGCCCGAGGACAGGCGTTTCGCCGCCATACAGCGCAATCTTCGCGCCCGCTTCCGCCGCCGCGCTCTCGATTAGAGCGATAACCTTTATCGGGAACCGCTTCGAGAGGAGGTAGTTCGCCGCGAGGCGAAGCGCGTATTTCCCCATTCCCGCTTCAAACTTCACGCCGAAGGATTCCTCAATCTGCGGCAACCTTTTCGCGAGCATCTTTTCGACAATTTCCTCTTTCGGCTCTTCAAGCTCGATAAAATGCGTCAGCGGAACCGTTCCGAAGAGCTCTTCAAGGTGCTTCTTGTCGGGGTTATCCCCAATTAACACGCACTTATATGTATTCTTTTCAAGCCGCCTTATGCAGACCTTTTCCGCCGCATTAAGCCACACCCCGAAGTTGTCGAGGACATATATCGGGCGCGGATATTCCTCCATGAAGGTGAAAATCTGCGGGATAACGTCTTCAAGCTTGTTTTCGGGAATACTGTCGCAGGCAATTGACACGACGGGGAGCTGCCTTAGTTCTACCGACTCACATTCTGTCAGCGTTAAGGCAATTAGAGACGCGGCAGTCGATTTCCCAACGCCCTTGTCGCCGTAAACCATTACATTGTGGCAATCTTTCCGAAGGAGAAGTTTTATTATCTGCTCGGAAATTTCGGGGCGGTTAACAATGCCGGTCTCATCGGAAACGTTTATTGAAACATTAACCGATTCACAGAGGGTGGAGCTCGGAAGTGTTGTAAAATAGGGGCTGTAGGGGTAGGAGAGGGCTGTTTCTTCAAGTTCGGCAGCGGAAGTCTTAATAACATTCGCGATAATTGAGGTTATCCCGGAATCGCCCGAACGCAAAATCGCAATGAAAAGATGGCGTTCGTTAATTTGTGTGCTGCCGGTTTCAATCGCCGACTCAGCCGCGGTTTTAAGGATTTCCGCCGTTTTATCGGAACACATTTCCCTTGTGATTGTTATATTCGCTCTTTTCCCGAAACTCATCGAGCCGGAAAGTTTATTCTTAACGTCTTCGGGTGCGACGGGGCAGGATATTGTACGGCGGAGAACCTGTGCGGCGTAACCGTCGTTCGCTAAAAAGAGGGCGTAGAGAAGATGGAGGGGATTTACCGAATAGCCGCACCCTTCGCCGCCGACATACGCCGCAGAAACGGCTTTATGAAGCGTCGAGAGGGCGGTAAAGAAAAACGAATCGGTAAAAAGGTTGCCCGCTTCATCAAATACTTTAATTTCGCTCGCGGAAGCACCGAGCGCAGTTATAATACCGTCGGTTTTAAAAATCTCCGCAAAGAGCTTTACTTCTTTTGCCGAAGATTTTTTCACGGCGGAAAAAATAGCTTTATATGCGTCGCGAAGCGAAGACGTCGGGGCTAAGCTTTCGACGACCTCCGCCGCTTCGTCGGACCAATAATCGCGCTCGAAGGGGTTAATATCGCCGGAGGTTCTGACTGCCGCGCTGTCAATGAGTTCGGCGCAGACGTCGGGGGGGAAGTCGCCGTTTTGGTGCGCGTTAACAATCCGCAGGACCTGCTTCCAGTTTCCTTGCCCGGAGGGAGAAAGCGCGTTAAAATCTTCGGTGCCGTCGGTGAGGGTAAATACAGGCAGCAGAAGCGTTAAGAGCGTCATCTTGCTGTAAGACGCTTCCGCAGAGTCGGCTATTGCGGTCTCAAGAAGCGTCTGAACATCTTCGGTGTAAATACTCGTATCAAGCTCGCTGTCCTTGTTATTCCAGAGCATAAAACCCTCCGCGAATTGTTTCTTTTTAACTGTCGCCCCCGCGCCGTATAACTTAAATTCAAGATAATTATAACACCGAAACCCGAAATTGTCAAGTATTTTCTTATTTTAACAGATAAATTTCGGGTAAACAGAACAAGCACAAGGCGTCCAAGGACTTCAAGGGGATCAAGGTCTACAGGGCGTTCAGGGCGTTCAAGGCAACACGGGCGCAACAGGACCGGCAGGACCGGCAGGCGTCCAAGGTCCGCAGGGGACGCCGGGTGTCCAAGGTCCCCAAGGACCGGCAGGAAACACGGGCGCAACAGGTCCGGCAGGTGCGCAAGGTTCACAAGGAATTCAGGGAGCAACCGGAGCGCAAGGTCCGCAAGGGCTTCGCGGCAACACAGGCGCGACAGGCGCACAGGGGTTGCCGGGCAACCCCGGAGCAACAGGCGCAACAGGCGCACAGGGTCTTCGCGGCGCAACCGGCGCGACCGGCGCGACCGGCGTTTGCGACTGCGGAGACTTAATTAACCGCATTGCAAGCCTTGAGCAGACGGTGCAAAACCTTATTACATACGTAACTCCCTCCGCAGTGCGCTCGGCTTTGTCGCCCGAAACCGCCCTTCGCGGCGCGGGCACAAGCGTAATCGAGACCGGCGACACATACGTATACTGGGGTTACGACACCATCACAAACGGCACCAACCTCAACAACGGTCAGCGTTACTACCTCGCAACCTCCGACCAATTCCCCGAGCTTAAGGGCTATCAAGGCGCGCCGACAATTACGACGATGTGGATAGTCGAACCCGACGGCTCAACCTACACTCAACCCCTCTATTTCGACAGCTCCGGCATCTACTTCACCCCGCAAAACAACTTAAATCACCTCGATGGCGGAACGTCTTTCCGCTTCACACAATCCCTTATCCTCTCCGACCCGGTGACACGGTAATGTTAAAAAGAGCCGCTTTCTTGCGGCTCTTTTGTGTTAACTTTGTTGTTCCACGTGGAAAGTTCCACGTGTTCCACGTGGAACATTAAGTTTTATTGTAATATTGCAGCGTTTCAAAAATGCTTTCAAGCATGAATTCGATGAACGGGGTTGAGCTTCCGGCGTTGTTTGAGTCTTCAATTGCTTTGTAGTATTCGGCTTGATGTTCCTTGACAATATTCTCGACGGGGAGCCATGCGAAGATTTTCTTCCACTTCGCTAAGATTAGGGTCTGCCACATTCTTCCCATACGCCCGTTGCCGTCGGCGAAGGGGTGGATAAATTCAAATTCGTAGTGGAATACGGAGCTTTTTATAAGCGGGTGCGCAGACGTTTTCTTTGTCCATAAAAGCAGGTCCGCAAGTTTCCCCGAAACGTCGTCGGGCTTAGGCGCGATATGGATAACCTCATCGCCTCGGACAACCCCGATATTCCCTGTGCGGAGATTCCCCGGGGACCCGACGAGGTCTTTCATCATAATCCGATGCGCGGCTTCAAGGTCGTCGATGTCGTAGGGGTTAAAGGCAAGCATTTTTTCATACGCTTCAAAGGCGTTTTGTACCTCCCTTATATCCTTCGGGGGGGCTAAAACCGGCTTCCCGTCTATTACGGCTTTAACCTGTTCGAGCGTCAGGACGTTTTGTTCAATAGCGCAGGAAGACGCTATCGAGAGAATCCGATTTTCGCGCCGGAGTTTCGGGGTGATTTTAGAAGTTATCGTTAAGACGTCCGCGAGAGCTTCTGTTTTTGCGGCGGCGTTAACTATCCTGTCGGTGTTTTTATATTTGGGCTGCCACATTTTTTTACCCCCAAACCCTGTCATTCTCCTCTTTAGTTGGGCGTTCCATCAGGATAGCAAGAGCTTTTACAGGTTCAAGTCCCCCATAGAGGATATTGTAGGTCTGTTCGGTTATCGGCATCGGTACGCCGAGTTTTAAGCTAAACTCTCTTGCAGACTTAGTGCAGAAAAAGCCCTCGACAGTCCCCGTTTTCGCGACTGCGTCGGCGGGTTTCGTCCCCTCGCCGATTAGTATCCCTGCTCTGCGGTTGCGGCTGTGCATGGAGGTGCAGGTTACAATTAAGTCGCCGAGCCCGGACAACCCCGCGAAGGTCTGCCTTGACGCGCCCAGAGCAATGCCAAGGCGGGCAATCTCCGACAAGCCCCTTGTCATCAGCGCGGCTTTTGTGTTGTCCCCGACGGGGTAACACTTCGCAAGCCCGTCGCAAATCCCGCAGGCGAGCGCGATAATATTCTTAAGCGCGCCTCCAAGCTCACACCCGATTATATCCTCGTTATGATAAATCCTGAAAACTTCGTTCGAGAGCGCGTTTTCGACAAGAAGCATCGCCGCTTCGTCTTTTGACGCGGCGGTAACTGCCGTCGGGACGCCTCTCCCAACCTCCTCCGCGTGGGAAGGTCCTGTTATTACCACGCAAGGATTTAAGGGCAGGATTTCTTCCATTACTTCAGACATTCTAAGGGGCAGACCATTTTCGTTGCTCTCAAAGCCCTTGCTCGTATTAACAATTATCGCGTCGGGGCGGATATAGGGGGAAATTGCCCTTAGTGCGTCTCTGCAAGCAAAGGTCGGGACGCTCGATACTATTATATCGGAGTCCTTTAGCCTTGTCGGGTCGGCAGTTAAAGTAACCCCCGCCGGGATAATTACCCCCGGGAGTTTTAGGCGGTTCTCGTGGTCGGCTTCGAGTACCGCAATCTCTCTTTTCGAGTTGCTCCAAACGGTTACTTCGTGCCCGTATTTGTTAAACATTACGCCGAGGGCTAAACCGAAACCGGCACCGAGTATTCCTATCTTCATTTGTTCTTCCTATGGATTGTAAATTTATTTTCCGTGTGGCTTTTAAGCCGCTTGATGTTGTCCTTATGCATATAGATTAACAGCGCGGAGGTAAGGCAGGTTAAGCCAACGTGGATAAGGCTGTGAGAAAGGGTTACTCCTTCGACGAAGTAGTGGAGGACGAAGGTTAAAAACGGGTAGAGTACCGCCGCCGATATTGACGCGACGGAGACGTAGCGGGTTATCGCTATCATCAGTATGAAAAACGGAATTATTATCGCGAATGTTAACGGGTCGATAACAAGGAGGATTGAAGCGGAGACAAGAACGCCGCGCCCTCCTTTGAAGCGGTAATAGACCGGGAAGATGTGCCCGATTATTGCGAAGATTCCCGAGATATAGCCGATACTCATGTTATCGAGCGGCACGGGGATTATTTCCGCTATTACATAGATTGAAATTAAAACCGCCGCAACACCCTTTAACAGGTCTCCGAGGAGGGTGCAGAGCGCGGGGAACGCCCCATAGCAGCGGTATGTGTTCGTCAGTCCTGCGCTGCCCGAGCCCTTTTCGCGTATGTCTTCGTGCTTTAGGACGCGGACGGTTATTATTGCGGAATTTGCCGAACCCAAGAGGTACGAGACAACCGCTATTAAGACAAATGATAAGATGAACATCTTTTTTTTACAACTCCTGTTGCTAACTTTGAAATATAAACTTTGTCGGTTGTTACAAGGAAACTCTTGGGCATATCGTATGTTATAGTAACAGCCTTTTTGCCGAGATGCCGAAGGAAGTCCTTTGTCGTAACATTCGCGGAGGTTTTTTCAATATCGAAGATACCTATAATATCACTTCGGGTAATGAGGACGCCCTCCCCGAGGTGGGTCTTCGTCAGCTGTGGAGTCCTTAACAAGAAAGAGTTTCCCCCCTTCGACTTTTTCGCAGGCGGTTATTATTGTCTGGTAGCCGATAAGATTATCAAGAAAGTACCGCTGCCTTGACGGGTCAAGCTCGGACAGCACATCGTCAAGAAACACAACCGGCGGGTCGCCCGTTTCAACCTCTAAAATCTTCGCCGCCGCAAGTTTAAGTGCAAGTGCAACGCTTCGCTGCTGCCCTTGGGACGCAAACTCTCTTACAGGCTTGTCGTCAAGGGTTAATAAGATGTCGTCGCGGTGGATTCCGACGGAGGTTGCGCCGGTTTTTCGGTCGTCTTCGATATGGGAAAGAAGCCTTTCGTAATAGTATTCGGGGCGAAATTCCGATTCCTCTATAATCTTCTTGTAGGCGGAGGAATAAAAGCGAACCGCAAGTCTTTCTTTCCCGCCGGAAATCTCGCTGTAGATTTGCCCGGCGGCTTGGTCAAGCATCTTGGTATAGGTGTCGCGATAGAGGGAGATATGCGCGCCGAGTTTCGCAAGCTGTATGTCCCAAGGTTCGGTGTCGGGGTTTCGGTCGTCTTTAAGGTAGGCGTTTCGCTGGGCTAAAACCCGATTGTAGCGGGTTATAACTGCGGCGAGTGCGGGGCGGATTTGCGATATCGAGAGGTTCAAAAAATTCCTTCTAAGTTGAGGCTCGCCGTTAACAAGCGCAAGGTCCTCCGGCGTGAAGATAACAGCCTTAATCATACCGAAGAATGTCGAAAGGCGCATTGTTTTTATGGCAACGCCGTTTGCGGTCAGGCTAAGGAGCTTTCTGTTGTGGTAAAGGGCGGTTATAATCTGTCGGCGGTCCTTGTCAACGAAGGTTATACAGATTGACATACCGTTCCTGTTATAGCCGTAAAGGTCGGAGTCCCTCGCGCCGCGAAAACTCTTTACCCCCGTCATAATCCAGAGGGCTTCGAGAATATTCGTCTTCCCCGCGCCGTTCTCCCCATAGAGGATATTGAGTCCCGGGTCAAACCACAATACGACGTCGTTAAGGTTTCTGAATCCGTCAATATCTATCCGTTCAATCATCATGTTATAGTTACCCTTTTGCCCTCAAACTCGAAGCTGTCGCCGACGCGGAGTTTCTTGCCCCGCATTGTACAGACTTCACCGTTAACTTTTACCTTTTCATCAAGTATAAAAGCTTTCGCGTCCGAGCCCATGTTAACAAGACCGGCGAATTTTAAGGCTTGCTGGAGCTTTATATATTCGGTTGTGATTGTTATATTCATTTTACATTCGACAGCATTAGTTTAATACGATTTTCTTGATTAACCCTTGTTGCGCCGGGGTCGTAATCGACTGCGACAATATTTGCGTCGGGGAAGTTCTCGCGGACAACCCTGTTCATGCCGCGCCCGACGATGTGATTCGGGAGGCAGCCGAAGGGCTGCGCGACGACGATATTGTTAACCCCGTGTTTACAGAGCGCGGACATCTCCGCCGGGATAAGCCAGCCCTCCCCCATCTTCACGCCTTGGTGGATGAGGGTGTCGGCGAAGGCGCGGAGTTCCTCGAAGTCGTGCGGGGGTTCAAAGACGCCTTGCGACTTTATGAGTTCCGTCATTTCGTAGGACTTTTTAAGGAGGAATTTATACGCAATATCGAAGAGCAAAGTCTTCGGGGAACGGATTCCGTATATTGCGGCGTCGTTGACGGTATTCACCGCACAATACAGGCAGAAGTCGATAAACGCCGGGACAATAGGCTCCGCGCCCTCGCGGATAAGGAAGTCCTCCAAGTTGTTGTTGGCGAGGGGGGAATATTTAACGTAAATTTCGCCGACGATTCCAACCTTCGGCTTGTCGAATTTATGCATGGGAACTCCGGCAAAGTCGTCCAAAATCCGTCGGTAGTAATGCCTTGTTCTTTTATATGAACCGTCGGTGAAGCTGTGGGCAAGGCGTTTCTCCCAACGCGCAAGCATTCGCCTTGCGTCGCCCTTGTTAACTTCATACGTTCTCGCCCGGTTGTAGCAGTTCATCAAGATGTCGCCGTAGAGTGCTGCATGGAGGAACATCCAAAACATCGGGAGCGAGACCGAGAAGCCCTGCTCTTTTTGCAGCCCCGAGAAGTTGATAGAAAGCACCGGGATTTGGGGGTAGTCTTTCTTGAGGGCTTTTTTTAGGAGGAAAAGGTAGTTCGACGCTCTGCAGCCGCCGCCGGTCTGCGAAATCATCACGGCGATTTTGTTAACGTCATACCGCCCGGATTTTATCGCCTCTAAAAACTGTCCGATAACGAGAAGGGCGGGGTAGCAGGTGTCGTTGTGGACGTGTTTTAGCCCCTCGTCGGTAACGCTTCGCTCGGAGGAGGTAAGAAGCTCAATGTCGAAGCCGTGCTGCAAAAAAACCGCCATGATAAGCCCGAAATGTATCGGGAGCATATCGGGGATTAGGATTTTGTGTTTTGTTTTATCAAACAAGAGGGGTGTCACCGTCGCTTTTTATGGTTTCTTCGCAGAAGGTTTGTAATACGGGAATGTCGTTAATTGCTGTGTTCCAGATATCGACTGTTTTCATATCGCTGTAATGATGAGCGTATAAATTCCTCATTCCCTTTATTTGAAACCATGGTATTTGATTCAATGTATCATTTCTGAAATCGTCCGAAAGTTTTTTAGAAACTTCGCCTATCTGCATTTCACGCATGGAAACAGCATCGAAAAATTCATAATTCGATACAAATTCTTCATAGCTGTAATCATGCTTTTTCATATAACCGCTAATAAGTTGACAATGGAATAAAATTTTCTCTAAAACTTGTCTGTTGATTTCATCGAGCATAGATATTCACCATGTCTTTTTTCAGATTCTTGAGGAAATATTTATCTTTGCTGTCGGAAAGTACATCCGTTGTAATCATGTCAATTTCTTTTTCAAAACTTATATCAAAATCATTGTAAACTCCGCCGAGTTTAAAGAGTCCGTGAACCGCCGTCCCCGTCCTGTCAATCATCAAATCTATATCGCTCTGTTCGTCCGCTTCCCCGCGGGCGTAAGAGCCGAAGAGATACACTGCCGGAAGATTGTACTTTTCGGCAACGGGTTTTATTCGCTCTTTAATCTCTTCAATAGTATAAATCATAATTCATTCGCTTTTTATGGTTTCTTCGCAGAAGGTTTGTAATATAGGAATGTCGTTTATAGCGGTACGCCAAATTAATTCAGGATCCATTTGTTCATAGCCGTGTACAAAATAATTCCTCATTCCCTTAATTGATTTCCACGAAATTGTCTCTTTTGTCTTTGTTTGAAAATCTTCGGTAAGGTGCTTTACTAATTCACCAATTTGCAGAATTGCGAAAGAAACCGCATAAAGGTTTTTTCTGTCATTAAGTAAATCATCGAATGTATAATTAAAATTATCGGTAAACCCACAAATATCCGCACAATAGATATTTATTTTCTTAAGGAATTCTATATTGGGGTTGCGTTCCATAAATGCTTACCTTTTCACTTTCAACATTTTGTTTAAAGCTGTAATCGCGACTGTATTCCAATGCGTAAGTCGTTATCATATCAATTTCTTTTCCAAGGTGTTCCTTCATATCGTCAAAAACAGCAGCGTATTCTAAGAGTCCGTGAACCGCCGTCCCAGTCCTGTCAATCATCAAATCAATATCCGACTTTTCATTCGCTTCCCCGCGGGCGTAAGAGCCGAAGAGATACACTGCCGGAAGATTGTACTTTTCGGCAACGGGTTTTATTCGCTCTTTTATCTCTTCAATAGTATAAACCATAACAATTTACCCCATCGCCGCGACAAGACTCCGTAATCGGATTTTCGCCGCGCCGAGGTTATTTATCTCGTCGATTTTAAGTTGGGTGTAGAGTTTGCCCTTTGCCTCGAGTATCTCGCGAACCTCGTCTGTTGTTATCGCGTCAATCCCGCAGCCGAACGAGACAAGTTGTACAAGCTGCATATCCTCTTGTGTTGTCACGTATTCCGCGGCGCGATAAAGCCTGCTGTGGTAGGTCCATTGGTTCAGGACGTTCAGTTTCGGCGTGAGGGCGTTTTGATAGATGCTGTCCTCGGTTATTACCGCGAGACCGAGGGACGTTATTAATTTGTGGATACCGTGGTTGATTTCGGGGTCTATGTGATAGGGTCGCCCGGCAATTACTATTATCTTCTTGCCAAGCTTTCTTGCATCTTCAATTATAGTAACCGCTTTCGCCTTAATTTCCGCAAAATAGTCTTCCATCGCCATATCTGCTTTTACGAGCGCAGCCTTGACGGCTCTTTTCTTAACCTTCCACTTCGATAAAACGTCCGTCATCGTCTCGATAACGTGGGCGGGGCGGTTTAGGTTAATGAAGGTGTGGTAAAAATTCTCGTCGGTTAGTTCCTTTATGTTGCCCTTTAAAAGCTCCGGGTAGTAGGCGACAACGGGGCAGTTGTAGTGGTTATCCGAGCCGCCCTCGTCTTTATTATATGTTTCGCAGGGGAAGAAGATGAAATCCGCGCCGCGTTCGAGCAGAGAGAGGCAAGCCCCGTGCGCAAGCTTCGCGGGGTAACATACCGTGTCGGAGGGGATTGTGTGCTGCCCCTTGTAGTAGGTGTCCCTTGTCGTTTCCTCCGAAAGTATTGTTTCAAAACCAAGCTCATTAAAGAAGGTTACCCAAAACGGAAGCTGTTCATACAAGCCGAGTGCAAGCGGCAAGCCGACCTTCGCCTTCGGGGTATTTGTCGTTTCCTTAACATGACTAACCGCTCTTGACAACAAAAGTTTATATTTATATTCAAACAGGCAGAGTTCCTCCGAGGCTTTTTGAAGCCCCGCACCCTTCTCGCAACGATTCCCGGAGATAAAACGGTGCCCGTCCGCGAAGGTTATTACCGTTAAAGAACATTTAGAGGTACAGCCCGCACAGTTTGCCTGTTTCGACTTGTACGAAAAGTTCCCCAGTTCCTCCGCCGTTATAAGTTTGCCCTTCGGGGTGTTATTCTTGGCGTATAAAGCCGCACCGAAAGCTCCCATCAGCCCTGCTATTGCGGGGCGGACGACATTTCTGCCGAGTTCAATTTCAAATGCCCTAAGCACCGCGTCGTTAAGGAAGGTTCCGCCTTGAACGACGATATGTTTGCCGAGTTCTTCGGTGTTCTTGGCACGGATAACCTTGTAGACGGCGTTTTTAATTACCGAGGAGCTTATTCCGGCGGAGATGTCGCCGACCGTTGCGCCGTCCTTTTGCGCCTGTTTAACCGAGGAGTTCATGAAAACGGTGCATCTTGAACCGAGGTCAACGGGGTGCGAAGCGAATAAGCCGAGCTTAGAAAATTCCTCAACCCCATACCCCAAGGCGCGTGCGAAGGTTTGAATAAAACTTCCGCAGCCCGACGAACAAGCTTCATTGAGCATTATCGAGTCAATAGCCTTGTTTTTAAGTTTAAAACACTTGATATCCTGCCCGCCGATGTCGATAATAAAGTCAACCTCCGGCTCGAAGAAGGAGGCGGCGTTAAAATGTGCGACCGTCTCGACTATCCCGAAGTCCAAGCCCAAGCCGGCTTTTATAAGGTCCTCCCCATAGCCGGTAACGGCGGAGGCTTTAATCGTAATTCTGTCGCCGCAAAGCTCGTATATCTCCGCCAATTTCCCCGCAATAACATCAAGCGGTTTCCCCATATTCGCGGCGTAGTGGGAGTACAAAAGGGCGCAGTCCTCGGAGATAAGTGTTAACTTTGTAGTTGTCGAGCCGGCGTCTACCCCTAAGTAGGCGTTGCCCGAATATGTGTTAATATCGGCGCGGCGAACGTCTACGCTGCCGTGGCGAGCTAAGAAAGTCTTATATTCATCTTCATCTGCAAACAGCGGGTCTGACGTTATTATCCCGGTGTTAACATGAAGCTTTTCTATCTTTTCCGTGATTTCTTCGAGGGTAAAGGTCTCGGTTGCCGACAACGCCGCACCATACGCCATAAAAGTCGTAGCATCTTCGGGGAAGATTGCGTTTTCGTCAGAGAGGTTTAGAGTCTTAATAAAAGCCGTTCGGAGTGCTTTTAAAAAGGAGAGCGGACCGCCTAAAAACAGCACCTTGCCCTCGATAGTTCTGCCCTGCGCGAGCCCGGAAACCGTTTGGTCTACCACTGCTTGGAAGACGCTTGCCGCAATGTCTTCGTGCTTAGCACCCTGATTAAGAAGCGGTTGGATATCGGATTTTGCGAAAACTCCGCATCTTGACGCGATTGAATACACTTTAGTTGCGTTTAAGGCAAGGTTGTCGAGCTCATCCGCCGAAATCCCAAGCAAAGTTGCCATCTGGTCGATGAACGCGCCCGTTCCGCCTGCGCAAGAACCGTTCATACGCTGTTCAATACCGCCGGTGAGGAAGATAATCTTCGCGTCCTCGCCGCCGAGTTCTATTACAACGTCCGTTTCGGGGAAGCGTTTTTCAACCGCCTCATAAGCCGCATACACCTCTTGCACAAACGGAAGGTTCGCCGCTTCGGCAATCCCCAACCCCGCAGAGCCGGTTATCTGGAGCGCGAAAGGGCGCGACAATAATTCTCGGAGAAATTCTCCTGCTTCGCGAAGCTGGCGTACAACGGTCTCCCTTACCTTCGAGAAATGCCGCTCGTACTTTGTATAAAGCGTTTTAAGGTTCTCGTCAATCACGCAAATTTTAACAGTGGTCGAACCGACGTCAACCCCGACAAAAAGTTTTTCCATTAAAAAATTCCCTATCTAAAAAGCCTGTGGTTAAAGACGTATCTGCCGTCGGGGTCTATTAAGAAAATTTCGCCCATTCCGCCCGCAACAAGCTCCAAGTCCTCTTCGGTAAGGGTGCGCCTGTTGCGGTAGTTGAGGTACGCCTTCGCGTCGTCGAGTTCGATAACGCCGCCCGCCTCGTCGATTATTGCGACAATCTCTTCCGCAATCTTCGCTCTGACGAGTTTTCTTAAGATATCATCACTCATCTGTTGCCTCCGCTTCGGTAGAGGGCTCCTCCGCAAATTCGGATAAAACCTCTTCCGATTCCACGTCGGTTAAAGCGTCAATAAGCCCCGCAACAGCCTCCATAATGTCTGCCATTATAAGGAGGGAGGGGTTGTCGCCGGAAACCTCCGCATCGCAGTTCTTCTTATAAAGCGGCAGGCGCGTTTCGTAAAGCTCTCGTAATTCCGAGATGTTAAGAGAATCCGCAAGCGGGCGTACTCCCGGCTCTCTCACAATCCGCTTCTCGCAGTATTCATACGGCGTGTTAATAAAGACAACAAGCCCGCCCGAAAGCTTAACCGCGCCATAGTTTTTCCCGTCCGTCATTGTTCCGCCGCCGAGTGAGACAATAGCGTTTCTCCCGCAAATCTCGCGCAGGCACTCCGCCTCGGTCTTTCGGAAAAATTCCTCGCCGTGTTCCTCGAAAATCTGCGAAACGCTTCCGCCGAGCTTCTTTTCGATGTACTCGTCAAGGTCGATATGTTCAGCCCCCGTCATTCTTGCAAAGGTTTTTGCAACCGTGGTTTTACCACACGCCATAAAGCCGGAAAGAAAAATCGTATACATAATTGCTCCTTTTATATGTTCCACGTGGAACATTAAGCTGTGTATTCCTCTAATTGCGATGACAGTGCCTCGAAAAAGCAGGCGTAAAACATTCCGAAGAAGATATCGGCTGCGCCGAGCAGGAAGATGTTCTTGTTCTTAATTGAGCTTATTTCGGGGACTTTTGCGAAGATGTAATTTTTATACCAATCCGCCGTAAAGGGCGGGAGCGGTTTGCCTTTTTTAACAAGGTACTTGATTTCGAGGAAGGTTTCGGGGATAATGTCGTCGGTGTTATTCCCGCCTTTTGACATTGCCGCTTGGTAGATTTTATAAATCTGGTCGTCCGAAAGCGGCTTTCCGCCGATTACTACAGGCTTTAAGGCAGGTGTCCTCACCGCAAGGGAATAAACCATCGCCGGCAACAGCCGCCTATATTCCTCCGTCTCCATCTCAGAAACTTTCGGACCCTCTGCCCGCAGTCCCAAAACACTTAGCCCGTCGACGTTCGTCACATTGTTAATAACAAGCTTAATTACGTCCTTAAGGTCAACGTTATAGAAATCTCTCTCCGCGAGGCTGTATATATACTTGAGGGTGTTATACATACTTACGCCGCCGCGAAGGATAAAGTCCGCCATGCCGTCTATTGCGGTTTTTTCGTCGTAAAAATCCATATCATTCCTCCCGCTTGACGCGTTCCCAAACAGGATTTGCAAGTGTCGCTTTTCGCCCGTCAATCTCTACCGGCTCGGAGTCCTTTATCTTAACGTTCCCGAACGACTTTTGCGGGGGCTCTCCGAAACTTGCGGGGGCGAACTGCTGCACCGCTTCTTCCGGGATATTGCGGATTACCGGCGGGGGCGGGGGAGTGTAGGTCTTAAACGCCGGTGTTCTGTCTTCCGCGAAATAGTTTGAGTAGTCCTTGTCGGTCGGGGTGGCAGGCGGCGGCGGCGGGGTTATGCTGTATTCGGGGAATTTTACGTTGCCGATGCTGTGCATATTGTCGGTTGCCCTCGCGAAATCCCTAAGCCTTTCTATCGGCTCTCGGGGGATAAAACGCTTCTGTCGGGCTGCTCGCTTAATATCGTCGGCGAGTTTATCGGAATAGGCGAGGAAAACTAAGAGTTGGTCGAGTGTGCCCTCCCCGGTCTTGACGTTCCTTTTCATGTTCGAGAGGTATGAAGACCAATCGCGGAAGTCATTTTCACTGATGCCCTTGTCAGCCCTTTTATAGATGCTGTTATAGAGGGCTATGCAGTGCTTCTCGATATTGTCGGGGATTTCCGCGCCTACCGCTATTTTCGGGGTGTAATATTCACGAACAGGCTCTGCAAAGGTTTTGGGCGGCGGCGAATTTGTTACAAACGGAACATTTTCCGGCTCGTCAAGTTCGTCGGGCTCATACTCTACAGTCGGCGGTACATATACCGGTTCCGGCTCAGGCGGGGGCGGGGGGGCTACCGGCTCCGGCTCCGGGGGCATTGTTAACTTCGGCATTCTTGCGGCGAGGGCTTTGCAGGTTAAGCCGCTTGAATTAATCCTGTCGCAGTATTTTTCGCCGAATTCGGTTGCCGTTATTAAAAAGTAGCGTCCGCAGTTTTCGCACTTTTTAAGGTGCACGCCCGTTTCGGACATTATATCGAATTCAAGGTCGATTAAAGCCTTCAAGGAGCTGACCACATAAACCTTCTCGGGGAGGTTTTCGAGATTCTTGACGAAAAGTTCCTCCTCGGGTTCTTGCGGGCGGGACATTCCCATCATGTAGCTGTACGCCGTTACCGCGAATTTGTCTTCGAGAAGCTCGGTGTTAACACGATCATTGTCGGAGAGGTCGGGGACTGTATAGAGCTGCTCCTCTAATCGTTTATAAATCGACTTCGCGGCGGAGGAGCTTACCGCGAACGCCGCGCTCGGCGCAAGGCAGGGGTTATATACCTTTATCGACGGCAGCGCGTTCCCCGGAATCGCACATTCGTTCGATGCAATCGAATACGCAAGGTCGAAATACTGCTTTAACGTCAGGCACTTAAGGGAGGTTTGCTGTTCGCCCTCGTAGATAAAATTAATCTTGTCCTTAACGTATTTTTGGAGACCCGAAACGATTGTCCATTCGTTCGCGCCGCGGAAGGTTTTGTATTTAGAAATCCGCTCGAAGAGGGCTGCCTCGTAGGGGATTCGGCTCGAAATGCAGCGCATCCAGAGCTCGTCCTCGGAAAGCCTCTCTGACCGGCATATATACTCGATTATGCAGTCGAGGACGATATCCGAAAAGTCGCCGTCGCGCCCCGCGTAGATGAAGGGGTGGGCTTTCGAGATTGCGGCGCGGGCGGAGTCCATCGTCGCCTTCGGGAGGGTGCCTGTCCTTTTCGCCTGTCTGCCCGCTTCTATTGCAGTTTCCCAGAAAAAGGTAAAATCAAATTCCGAAAACTGTAACAGAGACCTTCCGACTTCAAGCTTAAAGAAGGCGTTCCCGGAATTTGTTCTATCTGTGAAATAGAGGTTAGAAGGCTTTACCATATTTATTCCTAAAAATAATATTTATCCTTTTGGTTTGTGTTGTCATCTTCGCCGATATGTGTTCTTACCTCTTCGACCTTGCGGGTAAGTTCGGCGGTTTTTCTCCGTGCTTTTCTTGCGGCAACGAAGTTTATCATCAGCGCGACTGCAAAAATCGTAAGCCCGATAAGGGTTATAACATTAATACCAAGTCGGTCCGCGAAGACCCACATTAAACCTACCGCGACGATAAAGAAAACCGTCAATATGTCCCCGAGGGGGATTTTGCGCCCACTTTGCATAAAACTACCATTTTAATACTTCTATTTTTATATTATAACATATTAATAGTATTTTGTAAAGTGACAATTTGAAAAAAATTTTCGTTTTGGTATTGACAAACAGAAATTGTTATGATATACTGTAATTGTTACCAAACTTTGCGGTTTATATTAACAAGGGGTTACATATGGAGAAAGAGATTTTAGCGGAAAACAACGAAGCCGGGGACGTATCGGGCGGAATTGTTCGGATACCCGGCGGTCCGGCTACTAAAAGATGCAGCAACTACTCGCGGGTAGAAGGCACATTAGCTCCTGCTGTATGTGGTAACTGTGTACACCATCGCACCGGGGACGGTATGTGCTTACCTGCATAATATTTTAAGTTGAGGGATTACATATGGAAAATCAAGTTAAGACGGCAGAAGAACTTGCTCTACTCGCGGAGAAAATTATTGCTTCTAAAGACAAATCGGAGCTTTCCGAGGCGGAGCTTGAAGCTATTGCGGGGGGCGGCGTCAGAGATGGGGACGGACACCTCATACTCGCGTCGCTTGACTACATTTGTGATAATTTTGAACAGGCTGAATACAGTAAAATGAAATACTGTCAAGGTTGTCGTTATAATCGCGAGGGATTTTTGTATTATTATTGCGTTCAAAAAAGTGCACCGAACTTCAGGAGAATATCGACACGCTGGGAATAATCAAGGAGGGTTAGATATGGAAAACCAAACTAAAGAGAAACTGATAAACGTAGAAACGGCGGAAGAACTCGTTCTGCTCTCTAAGGCGGCGGGGGATGAAATAAGCCTTGACACCGCTGAAAAAATCATTGCCGCAAAAAACAAATCAAAAGCGGAACTTTCCGACTCAGAGCTTGATTCCGTTACAGGCGGCGGCTTAAGGGATTTTGACGGCAACCTCATTATCGCGTCTCCTAACAACTACTCTTGTGATGCTTTTAACCCGCCCTTTCCAACCACAATTAAGCGTTGTTTTTATTGTAAAAATCTTCGCGTCGAAAAAACATTTTATGATTATTGCATCCTATCACACGTTCCGAACTTCCGGAACTGGTCATATGAACTCAGTAGCACTTATGCTTAATTACGGAGGTCTTACATATGGAGAATCAAGTTAAGACGGCAGAAGAACTCGTTGAAATTTTTAAGGCGAACGGCAAGGAACTAAGCCTTGAAACGGCAGAGAAAATTATTGCCGGTAAAGGCAAACCGGAGCTTTCCGACGCGGAGCTTGAGGCTATTGCGGGCGGCGGCGTCAAGGGCTTTAGCGGACGCCTCTTGCTCCTGTATCCCATCGACACCATTTGTGATGCTCATGAAGAAAGCGAAGAATATAAAGGAGCAAATAAATGTTGTTGGAGCTGTAAATTTTGTGAGTTAACTGTAATTTTTGGCAGTTGCGGCAGGTCGAGTGCTCCGAACTTCAGGAGATTAGAATTCGTTCTGTCTGCATTTTAATTACGGAGGATATACATATGGATAGCAAAGTTTTAGAGGAACTTAAAAATGCTAAGACGGCGGAGGAAATCGTCGGGATTTTTAAGGCGAACGGCAGGGAAATTACCCTTGACGCTGCGGCGGCGGCAATAAAAAGACGGGAAGAGATTAAGGCGGCGGCAGAAGAAGTTTCCGGCGGCAATCCTTATGACGGCAACTTCACTTTAGAAGATTTTTGGAGATATTTCGATTCGTTCATGTAAAATTCATTCGGAGGGCATACATATGAAAAACCCGGTTTTAGAGCAACTGAAAGGTATGACATCAGCGGAGGAAATCGTCGAGTTTTATAAGAAAATCGACAAGGAAATAAGCCTCGAAACAGCAGAAAAAATCCTCAGCAACGACAACCCGGAAGCGGAACTTACCGAAGCGGAACTTGAAGCTATTACAGGCGGCTTACGGGATAAAAACGGAGACCTCATTATCCTGTTTCCCGGCATTTACGTATGTAATTGTTACGAAAATAATCCAAAATCCAGAGAACCCGATCGTATCTGCTTAAGCTGTACTTATTGTCGACAAAGCCTTCAGTATTGTCATTGCGGCTGTCCGGACTTCCAATGGGGCGGAATTGTACTTTATTAATTAGGAGGGCATACATATGAAAAACCCGGTTTTAGAACAACTCAAAGGCGCGAAATCAGCGGAGGAAATCGTCGAGCTTTTTAAGAAACTCGACAAGGAAATAACCCTCGAAACAGCAGAAAAAATCTTCAGCAACGACAACCCGGAGGCGGAACTTACCGAAGCGGAACTTGAAGCTGTTACAGGCGGCTTGCGGGATAAAAACGGAGACCTCATTATCCTGCTTCCCGGCAGTTACGTGTGTAATTGCTACGAAAATAATCCAAAATCGAGATACCCCGACCGTATCTGCTTAAGCTGTACTTATTATCGAGAAAGCTTTTTCTATTGTCATTGCGGTTGTCCGGACTTCCAATGGGGCGGAACTGTATTTTATTAATTAGGAGGATTTATTTATGAAAAACGGGATTTTAGAGCAATTCAAAGGTGCTAAATCGGCGGAAGAAATCGTCGGGTTTTTTAAGGGAATCGGCAAGGAAATAAGCATAGAGACCGCAGAAAAAATCTTTTCCGCAGGGGACAACCCGGAAGCGGAACTTACCGAAGCGGAACTTGAAGCTATCACAGGCGGTTTACGGGACTTTGACGGAAACCTTGTTATCATATATCCCGGCAACTATGTATGTAATTCTTTTAATCGTGCTCCGAACTCGCGGTTTAATGAAAAGTGTTGCTTAACCTGTTCTTTTTTACATGAAGCCTTTTTGTATCGTTATTGTAATAATCCGGACTTCGAATGCGGCGGAAATATATTCTTTAGTTAGGGGGACGTAAGTTTGGAAAAGTCGTCGAGACTTCGGGACGGGACGTTTATCGTTTGGGACCCGCTTCATAGCGTCTGCGATTTTTTGGAGGTTTCTTACATAAAAGGGGCAGAAAAAAACTGCTCGTGCTGTGCATTTAGCTTTGTTGAGGGGAATATAACTTTTTGTTACAACCCGTCTGCATCGGAATTTTAGAGCAATTTAAGTCGGCGGGGATAGCCGAAAATATATTTTACGGAGGATATATCATGGAAAACCAAGTTTTAGAGCAAATCAAAGGCGCGGCATCAGCGGAGGCGATTGTTGATATCTTTAAGGCGAACGGCAAGGAAATAGCCTTAGAAGAAGCACAAAAAATAATCGCCGCAAGAGATAACCCAAAAGGGGAGCTTTCCGAAGCAGAGCTCGATTCCATTGGCGGCGGGCTTAGAGACAAGTACGACCATCTCGTAATGGATACTTTTACATCCATGTACAGGATATGTGACGCATACACGAAAACCGATTACGGCGTTTTCTGGAGGTGCTGTAACTCCTGCTCAAATTATCGCATCGAACAGTTTTATTGCAAGCTCCCCGAAGCCCCGAATTGGAGAACCATTTAGCTTTTCGCTTATAAGAAAACGGCACACGCGGTTGTGCCGTTTTCCTATTGACAAAACGAAAATTGGGGTGTATAATTAAAACAGTAAGTTTTGTTTCCCACGCCGAAGGAAATAGGCGATAAGTTTTGTCGGCTTGATATTAATCAGATTATGCACTATTTCGAGCTTAAAAAGCTGCCCGAACCAAATGACGGCGACGAGGAAATCAAATTTTGGCTTGCGTTTTTTAAAGCCGAAACCGAAGAGGAATTGGACGAGATAATAAAAAAGGGGGTACCCGTTATGAGTGAGGCTGTTAATGCATATAAAAGTGTAGCTGTATCACCGGAATTCTACGAAATAGAACGTTTACGCGACCGCACGAGGCATAATGAGGCGTCGGCACTTGCTTATGCTAAGAAAGAACGAGCTCTCGAATTGTCAAAACGATTGCTTGGTCTTGGCGTTTCTCCTGATTTATTAGAAGCAGCACTTAAAGGTAATGTATAACCGCCGCATAAACACGAAAGAGACTCCTTTACAGTCTCTTTCTTTTTATTTCCCCTTGCAATTTATATCGTATTATGTTATAATAGGAGACATGAATAAGAAAATCGCCGCAATTTTAATCCTCGCCCTCGCGATAATATTAACCCTCATAGCTCTCGTTATTATCGGGCAGATTAATATCGGGAAACTTAAGGCAGAAAATTTATCCCTTTCGGCATACGCCTCTGCTGTGCCAACTTTTACATATCCCGAGAGTACAGACCTCGTTACGATTAAGGACTCCTACCTCGGGGAGATTTCAATTGCCGCGCTTGAGGGCGTTCCGCGGAATTCCTACGACTTCGATAACCTTTACTACTCAGACGGGCGTTATCGCTATGAAGTTGACGGGTTTATAACATCAAGCACCGGGATTGACGTGTCATATTACTCCGAAACTATCGACTGGGAAGCGGTTAAGGCTGACGGGATAGATTTCGCGATGATTCGCGTGGGGTACAGGGGCTATGAGTCCGGCGAGCTTACCGTTGACACGAAGTTTCATGAGTACATAGCGGGTGCGATTGACGCAGGCGTTGACGTCGGGGTTTATTTTTACTCGCAGGCGGTTGACGCGAAAGAAGCACTTGAGGAGGCGGAATTTGTTATTGAACAGATTAAGCCTTATCAGCTGTCGTACCCGGTTGCCCTCGACATAGAAATAACCTCCGCCGAAAATGTTCGTCAGAATGAGGTTAGCGGCGAGGTTTTAACCGAAGTTTGCGAGGTTTTTTGCGACAGGATTTTTGAGGAAGGCTACCGCCCGATGGTTTACGCCAACAAGCGTATGGCTTATCTTAAGCTTGATATGCGGAGAGTCTGCAAGTACGATTTTTGGTACGCCGAGCATGACAGAGACGGCGACGACCCGACTTTTGCGTACGATTTTCGTATGTGGCAATATTCTTCAGAAGGCAAGGTTGACGGAATAAATACGCCGGTTGACCTTAATATTTGTTTTTACAACTATAATTTAGATTAATATTCCCCCCGCCGAAATCTGCTTACCGCGGCGAAATCTGTTTCCCCCCGCCGCAGGCGGGGGAAACAATAAAAATAAATACTTGGGACTTAATATGAATCGCTTTGAATACAAATTCCTCATCAGCGCGGCGGAGGCGGCGGAAATATCTTCACGGCTTTCCGGGGCGATGGAGCGGGACAAAAACTACTCCGACGACAGTTACTTTATCCGCTCTTTGTACTTTGACGACCGCAACCACTCCGCCTATTACGACAAGGTTAACGGCGTAGAGCACCGCGAGAAATTCCGCATACGCTTTTATAACTCCGACCCGTCCTACATTGTTTTCGAGCGAAAACGCAAGCACGGGATTAAGGTAGATAAAGCGCAGTTCGGCATTGACGAAGCGGACGCAAGAGCTATCATTGCCGGTGATTTTTCGGTGCTTAAAAGCCTTGACGGAGACCTTGCAAAAGACCTTTACGGCAAGTTCGCGGGGGGGTTTTGCCCGGGGTTATACCCCTCCGCCGTTACCGATTACGAGCGGGAAGCTTTTACACACCCTGCCTCGCGAACCCGCATTACCCTTGACAAAAACCTCCATGCGCCGCTGTCGCTTGATATCTTTGACGATATAGTTACCTTGCCGGTGTTTGATAACGGGGCTGTTATACTTGAGGTTAAATTTGATGCTGTCTTGCCGGAGTTTGTTAAACTTTTATTGCCGCGAAATGTCGGGCAGCCTTTGGCGATTTCTAAATATTGTCTTTGTCGAGAAGTTTTAATGAAATGTAAATAAAAAGTCCCCCGAGGGGGGATTTTTTATGTATCGTATTTATCTAACCGCTTCTTTGCTTCAATGTAAACTTCATTATCGGCGCGGACGGAGATTATAATTACCTTCATTTCAAATTCGCTTCGGATAAGTTTATACACGACCCTTACGCCGAGTTTTAAGAATTTTAGTTTTAAACAGCCGGTCAGGTTGATTCCTGCTTTGTTTCCGAGAGGGTGTCCGTAGCCGCCCTCAGACCTCGGTAAGGGGTTTTGCAGGGCTTTTAATATGCCTTTGGCGATTTGCGCCCTCCCCGCTTTATCAAAAGCCGCTAATTCGCGCTCTGCTTCATCAAGATAGCTTAAATGCCAACTCATATTAGCTCTACGTCCTCTGCGTTTTCTATATCCTCTTCGGTTATACCGAGTCTTGTCATAACCTCTTCATGCGGAATAAAGTGCTTTTTCGCTTCTTCAAAGCCGCCGTAAGCCTCTATCCGCTCATTTGCAAGTTTAAGAAGCTCTTCGTCTTCGGTCAGCTCATCATGTGGAAGAAAAGCAATAATCTTCGCCGCGAACTCGTTAAAATCTGCTTCCGGCATATAGTCAATTTTGATTTTCAGATATTCTTTGGTCATGACTTTTCACCCCTCGATTTTTCTATGTATCATCATAATGCCCGCGGCAGGAAGCAATTATAAGGGTATCACTTTCTATTCGATAAACCAATCTGTGTTTATCGTTAATTCGTCTGCTGAATAAGCCCGCCTTGTCACCTTTTAACGCCTCCGGCTTGCCGATACCCGACACCACGCCATTTCGCATAATGTCTTTAAGCAGAGTGTCTATTTTACCGACCATTTTTTTATCGTTTTGAATCCAATACAAAAAGTCGTCCCAACCCGTTTTCGTGAAGGAATATTTGTCAGTCTTCATATGCCTCTAACTCTTCCATTGTCTTAACGATAAGCGGCTCGCCGTTATCATAATCGGCAATAGATTTCGCTATGTGCGCAATGTTTGCATCTGAGTAAAAATGGTCGTCATTATCTTCTGCTATAAGGTATGAGAAGAACGGACTGAACACCGCTGAAAGCACCTCAAATGCTTTATCCGGCATTAAGTCAATCTTGGTTTTCATTATCTCTCTTGTCATAAAATTTCACCCCTTTTTATTATTATACCCCAAAATCCTCATTATGTCAACCCCTAATCGTCCTCCCTATTCCGCTCGCGGACAATAAGCCTAACCGGCGTTCCGGTTAGCCCGAAGGTCTGACGTATCTGGTTTTCGATATAACGTTGGTAAGAAAAATGGAAGAGGTCGGCGCGGTTTACGAAACACACGAAGGTCGGCGGCTTTGTTGAAGGCTGGGTCATGTAGTAGATTTTAAGGCGGCGTCCCTTGTCGGTCGGGGGCTGCACCCTTGCAACCGCGTACGCCAAAACATCGTTTAACATTCCCGTCGAAATCCGCATACAGTTTTCTCTGTTCACATTTATAATCTGCTTAAAAAGCCCGTCAATACCCCTCCCGGTCTTAGCCGAGATAAATTCAAACGGCACATAGTTCATGAAGCTGAAATCGTCGGCTAAGCTCTTTCGCATCTCATTCATAGTATTTGTCGTTTTTTCGACAATATCCCACTTGTTAACCGCGACGATACAGCCCTTCCCCTTCTCGTGCGCGAACCCCGCAACCTTGCTGTCTTGGTCTGTAAACCCCTCCGCGCCGTCTATCATTATTACGCAGACGTCCGCCCGCTCCACCGCCATATAAGCGCGAAGTACAGAAAAATGCTCGAGCTTATCGGTCACCTTCGACTTGCGCCTTATTCCTGCCGTGTCTATGAAGATAAACTTGCCGTGTTCGTTGTCAATAACGCTGTCTATCGCGTCGCGGGTTGTTCCCGCTATGTCCGAAACGATTGAGCGTTCCTCGCCCGAGACGTAGTTTATAAGCGACGACTTGCCCGTGTTCGGCTTCCCGATAACGGCTACCTTGATGTATTCGTCTTCGTGCTCTATCGGGGTTTCATGCGGGAAGTGTTCAAAAATCTTGTCAAGCAGGTCGCCTGTGCCGTGACCGTGGGAGGCGGAGACCGGTATCGGCTCGCCCAAGCCCAAGTTGTAAAACTCGTAAAACGCCATCGGCGGCTCACCGAGGCTGTCGCATTTATTTACCGCAAGGATAATCGGCTTCGACGTCTTGCGAAGCATCTCGCCCACCGCAATATCGTCGGGGGTGCACCCCTCCCGCATATTGACAAGAAAGATAATTACATCCGCTACGGCGACGGCTATCTGCGCCTGTCTGCGCATCTGGGCGGGGATTGTTTCGTCCGTCTCCGGCTCGATTCCGCCTGTGTCGGTTAACATGAATTTCCGGCTTCTCCACTCGCACTCGCTGTAAATCCTGTCCCTCGTAACGCCGGGCGTGTCGTCTACGATTGAAATTCGCTTCCCGGTGAGCTTGTTAAAAAGGGTGCTCTTCCCGACGTTCGGTCTTCCTATTATTGCCGCTATCTGCATTATATTCCTACTATCTTTCTGAAAAGCTCTGCGCCGTCTCGCTTAATAATTTCGCAAGGCTGCCCGAGATTTTCCCTTACTTCTTCTAAACTTTTGTTATCCAAAAAGAGTTCCGTACCGCTCTTGAACATATCTTCAAGGAGCAGTATTGTTCCCTTAACTCCTTGCAGTGCCGATATAATATCGCCGCCGGTTAAAAGCCCGGTAACATTAACTCCGCCGCCGTAAAAATTGTTCTTAACCGGCACAACGGTTGTATTGACGTTAAACAGTTCCCCGGCGTAGTTAACAAGCCGGTTAACGACCGGGAACGAACCCTCGCCGGTTACTATTATATACTTTTTTCCGACGGATTTTTTCCTATCGGAAAGATTGGCGCGAAGCTCGGATAAAAACTCGTCGGTAAAGCTTCTTACAAAGCCGACGCCGTTTTCGTACTGCGGGTAGTCGTCGTAATACTTTGCCGCCGGGATAGGTCTCCCTGCTACCAAGAAAAACTCGTCCGAGGCGTAGACGGTGCGTCTACCGTCACGGGCGTAAAACTTTTCGGCGAAACTTTCGATTGTGTCAATAACCGCGCTTGCCGCTTCCTTGTCAAAACTTTCAAGCGGGAAAAGACCTTGCCGGTGTTTTGTTAAGCCAACCGGGACGGCGGCTATGCCGTTGATATTTCCGAGTTTATAGAGCTCCGAGAGGGTGAAGACAAGCTCCGCGCCGTCGTTTATCCCTTTGCAGAGGACAAGCTGTACATTAACCCGATTCCCGGCTTTCGCGATTTTGCGCAAATCTTTTAGCCGCTCGCCGGCGAAGCGGTTTTTCATCATCTTAACGCGAAGCTGCGGATTCATCGTATGAAGGCTCACATTTACCGGAAGCTTCATCTTTATTATCCTTGCAATGTCCGCGTCAGACAGGTTTGTAAGGGTTATATAGTTGCCGGAAATGAACGAAAGGCGGCTGTCGTCGTCCTTGAAATAGACTGCATCCCTCATGCCGGGGGGGTTTTGGTCGATAAAACAGAATATGCATTTGTTGCGGCATGATTTTACATCGTCCATAAGATAGGACGAAAATTCAAGTCCGATGTCTTCGTACTCTTGCTTTTTTATACGATAAGTATTAGCACAGCCGTTTTCTACAACAAGCAACACCTCTTTTTCGGTATTGTAAAAGCCGTAATCGAGGAAATCGTTAATTTCAAAACCGTTTATCGAAAGAAGGCTGCCGCCTGTAATTCCTGCTTTTTCGGCTTTACTGCCGGGGGTTATGCCGCTTATTTTTACCATTTTTTCACACAATAGCCGCTAAGAAATATAGGAGAGCAGTCGCGGGGAGGGTTACGGCGTTCGTTGTTAACGAGGAGGGCGCGTCGCCGTAGGACTTCGCGGGGGGGGTAGCACGCGGGAGCTGCCACTTTAGGTAGTTGTCGTGCAGACGGTCGTTGTTCGCGCCGTTTACAACCATTCCGGCGAGCGGCGGCGACTCCGCGAAGGCGGTCGAGAGGGTATGGCGCGGGCGGCGGACGGGGTTATGCCCGAAACCGGTTACGAAGCACTTGTCGAGCGGATTCGCACCCAAGATGTAATTGAAATTGCGCACCCCGAAAACACGATAATCGGGGTATTTCAGTATCGCGCCCGCCGCAAAGAGGGTTATCGCGTCCGACATTAGTTTTATATTCGAGAAACAGTTGTAATCTTCCAAAGTTATGAAAGATTTAGCGGAATTTGATGTAAGGTTGTCCGCCTTAACACGCAGCGCAAACATAGTCTTGCGCCGGAGTTCAAGGTCGCCCCCGTCGGGATGGAGGAATATTGACAGAATCCCGAAACCCGCCGCGTTTTCGGGGGAGAAGCTGCAAACGTCCGCCGGAATACTTTTCTTCGCGCCTGTTAAAAATTCCTCGCTGCCGGTTAAAGCATACAGCTCGCAGAGTGCCCAAAACCTAAGCCCGTTAAAGTCGCAATCCGCAGAAGTCGCAATCTTCGCCTCTCGCGCAAAGTCGATAAGATGGGTTTCGGAATATTCGGCGTAGGCGATAAACGCTCTCACCGCCGCGTCGCGGAGCTTTTCGGAAAAGCCCTCGTCGCTCTTGCGAAAAAGCCAAGAAGCAAGCGCGGTTACGCCCGCGAAAGCAACCGTCGAATACACCGTCTTCCCTATGAGTTCGTACGCGGCGTTGTCCTCTTCGGGGTAACAAATGTCAATCTGTTTTTCCGTCTCTATCCCCGAAAAAACGCCGCCGTCGGAATCTTGCATCTTGAGTAACCAAGACAGCCCGTATTTTATTTCGTTTAATATACTATCTGTATTATCGGTGCGGCGATTTTGAAGGAGCATATTTGCGTTGCCGACTTCATTCACGATTATGCTGTAGATTAAAATCGCAATTCCAATCGCGTGGCTGTAGACGTTTCGGGAATACTCGGCGAAGTCGTGGTAGCCGCCGGAGAAATCGCGGCTTATATGGGGGTTAAAGTTCATGTGGCAGGTATCGTGCGGGTGGGTGTTGTCATTACGCCTTGTGTCGAAGCCGCAGCGGTTCGCGAAAAACGCCTGCATCATCCCCTCGGTTAAGCCTACATAAGGGTTAGAGGCAATGTCGAAAACGCCCGAGCGGAAGTTTGCACCGAGCTGGTTAACGCTTAGAAAGAAGCTCCCCGAAAGGGTAACTTCGGAAAAGTCGAGCACCGAAATCTTCTCGCCCCAAGCCTTTATGTTAAGAGCCGGGGAAGCCTTTCCGGAAAAGACGGCTTCGTTATTGACACTGTCGATAAGGGAGAAGGCGTCGGCGTCGCCCGAAAATATAGCCTCTTTCGCGCCCGCACGCGGATAGCCGAGTTGGTTTATTGAAATGTGATTTTTCATATTCCTGCTATTTTGCCGTTTTTTTTAATTATACATTAATAATGCGTAATTTTTATATATAGATTATGAAGATTCAATTAATATTTTGTCTATTCTCACGCCGGTAAAATAATGGAGTACAATATCTTTGTAACTGCTCCCCTGTTCAGCCATATATTTCGCCCCGTATTTAGACATACCGATGCCGTTTCCGAAACCTAAAGTTGTAATATTAATACGCTCGGTAGTATTATCGGTAAATATTACAAAAGCGGGTGAGCGGAGATTCAAGATTTCCGCAAAAATTTCGCCGGAAATAATCTTGTCACCGGCGCGGAGGGTTAAGACAGTACCTGCCGGGGTTTTTGTCAAGACCTCCAATTCGCCGTCGAAGTCAATATCCGCTTCGGTTTTGGCTCTTGCGGCAATTTCCGCTTCGGTGAAACTCTCGGTAGTCTGATAGAAGGGGGAATACACGTCGCCGGGGCTTTCTACGGATGTTAAATAGGGAATACCGGGTGCGGTTTCGGTTTTCCCGGTGAAGCAGTCGAAGCTCGGTGCGGCTATCGGTTCACCGTCGAAAACGATAACGTTCCCCATTGCCTCGTCGACGGCATTTGCAATTTTTTCATACGCCTTTTCATAACCGTCGGTATAAAATGCTCTTGCCATACCCTCCGTAAAATAGCCTATGTAAAAATCGTCATCAATATCATAGGGGTCGCTCGCGTGTTTAACCGTCTCCCTTACTATGCTTGTGAAGGCTGTGAGAGCCTGTGCTTTTAATGCTTCTTCCGGGAAGTCCGCGCTCATCTCGGAAAAAACCGCGCCGATAACGTAGTCGCGCATGGGTATAATCTCGCCGGATTTTAGGCGGACTGCCGGCGGGGCGGTGTAGATTGTTTCGGCAGAGGTAGTTATAACTTCGGCGGGAGTTTCGATAACTCTGTTCTCGCGAAATACTACAATAGCAAAAACAGGGACAATTACCATTATCCCTAAAATAATAAAACCTAATTTAACCATCCGCTTCATATTGAATACCATTCCGCCGCGAGCGCGGTAAAATTGTTCGTTTCCCCCGCCTTCGGCGGGGGGAACGAAACTTACTTTAGTTAAATATATGATTTTCGGGCGGGGTTTATTATTGACTTTTTTGGTGGGGTGGGGTATAATATAGGGGGCGGTGAAAAACTTGTTTATAAAAAACGTCGATTCGCCTATAGACCACAGTCAGAAAAAAGGCAACCCGAACGCTTATATGCATTACGGAATCGGGCTTTCATCAAAGCAACAGAAGCTGCTTTTAAAACTTCCCGATTATGACAGTAAAACAATAGTAGATAAAAACGCAGTAAGTATGTCAGACCTTTCGGCACTCACGGCGTTCACCGGCGACGAATTTGCAATGTTTACAAAAAATAACACCCGCCTCATTATCAGAGGCAACGCAAACTCCGTAAACATAGACATAAAAACCGCGAAGGCACTCGCGGCTGACGGTTACAGATGGAGCGGGCATACTCACCCCGGCATTGGAGAGTTTTCTTTGCTTGCGTCCGACGGCGATATGGAGATACTTTCGGCTTTCCCGCAGGTCGGAAGTGCTATTTACAATTCATCGGGAAAACATTACCAGTTTAGAAAGGATTAATAACTATGAGTAAGTATTTTATGGATTTCTATTCCGACTACAAAGACCGTGTGAAGGAATATTGTGACAAGAATGGGCTTGACTATGATAAATTGATGGGCTGTTATTTCGGAAGAGGATTAGATAACTTTTCTTTCGCGCATCCGTATCCGAACGGTTTGCATAACGGTTCAAGAGGGCTTCTTGACGATACGCCTATGCTCGGTGTTTTATTCGTTGACATTAACAAGGACGGTTCGCTTAATTTCAGGCAGACCGAACACACCAGGACTTTTATTTCGGCGTAAACAAAAAAAGCCCTTCGCGGGTGACGGTGGGGTATAATATATTTTGAGGGGGGGTGGTTAAATATGTACGAAGAAGACGACCGCGAAGAAAGTCGGTACGGCAGGGATAAATTTAAGTCAATCGACACCGGTTTCATTGAAAGCGGCGAATATAGACGAAAATTTGACTGTATTTCCGAAAACGAAAAGTTAAACCGCTCGCTTTATCAAACCGCCAAAAAAATCCTCTATCATCGTTCCGGCACAGAATTTGAAGATATGTTTTGGCTCGACTTTGATACCGGCAAGGTTTTTGCGTCAATTACCGATATGTCCGAACCGAGCAGGGTTATTTATCCTATGAGTTTTATGGATAAGCACAAACATATTTCACGGAAAGTTACCATACATAACCACCCGAGAAGTATGCCGCCGTCTTTCGGTGACTTTGATTCTGCATACCGAAACGGTTATGAACTGGGCATTGTCGTTTGTCACGACGGAACTGTTTACAGTTACGGTGTCACTTCATTTCCGAATAAGGAGGTTTACGACAATCTGTCTTCAGAATTCCGTTCACTCAAGTACAGCACATTTACTTCTCAGCTAAAGACATTGGAGAAAATGGACAGTCTTAATCTACTGAAATTTAAGGAGATGACCGCAAATGATCAACTACGAAGACGATAGACCCTTTGAAATACCCGAGCATCTGAAAAACTTAACCCCTGAGCAACTTCACGCACGGGTTGAAGAACTCCTCGCTAAGATTGAAAAAGAACGCACCGCAAATAATCCTCCTCCCCTCGGCGCGTAAACAAAAAAAGCCCTCTTTTGGGCTTTTTTATATCAGCTATTTCGCCAGCGTCTCCTCGGTAGTATCATGAACGGTAAGATTCTCGCTTATCGCCCATTTTTTCACGCGGATTTTTGAGCGGTCGCCGCCTGTCTCTATTACTACCGTGTCTTCGGTAAGCTTCGTTACTATGCCGGTTATGCCGCCGATTGTTGTTACTTCGTCGCCTATCTGGATATTTTCACGAAGTGCTTTTGCTGCCTTTTCCTTCTTCTTTTGCGGGCGGATTAGTAAAAAGTAGAAAACCACTATCATAAGCCCGAGCATAACTATTGTGTAAATCATGCTCCCGCCTGTTCCCATCATTCCGCCTTCTGCTCCCGCTGCGGGGACGTTTGCTACATCTATCATATTCTGAGCTCCATTCCGCCGCTTTGAGCGGCACAAATATCAATAAAAACTTTGTCTTGTTTCCCCCGCCTGCGGCGGGGGAAACTTAATAGTAATATATAATTATAGCATTTATTTGGGCTGTTGTCAAGTCATAAAATGTAAATAAAAAGTTTTTTTTAAGTCTCTTGAAAAACTCTCTGAAATATGTTATAATTAATTACTTAAAGGAATTGGGGGGACAAGTACCTTGAACCTTGATGATCTCTACAAAGCGGTTCTCGACGATTTTCAAGAAGACATAAAAAAGGGTAAAGTTACCACTACCGCTTACAAACTCTGGATATCAACACTCGAGCCCGTTAAGATGAACGGCAACGAAGTTACCCTGCAAACATCTTCAAGTTTTTCGGCTGAGCTTATTATCGAAAATTACAAGGACGATTTTGAAGATAAATTTTCAAAACTTACCGGGCTTCCGATTAAGGTTACTTTAATCTGGCCGGAACTTCCCCCGCGTGAACCTGTCGAGCAAGCCGGGAAGAAGAAGGAGCTTGAAAAGACCTACAAGCGCGCCGAATACGAATACACCTTCGACACCTTCATTGTCGGGCAATCGAACAAGTTCGCGTACGCGGCATCACGCGCAGTTGCGGAAGAGCCCGCTACAGCCTACAATCCCTTATTTATACACGGTCCCTCGGGGCTCGGGAAAACCCATCTTCTCACCGCTATTTCTAACTACCTAACCGACAACAACGAGGGCTTAAAGGTAATATACGTAACCGGCGAGGCGTTCGCGAATGAGCTTATTACAGCTATTCAGCTCCGCCACGACACCTCCGAATTCCACAACAAATACCGCACCGCCGACGTTCTCCTTGTCGATGATGTTCAGTTTATCGCCGGGAAGGAATCGACCCAAGAGGAATTCTTCCATACCTTCAACGAGCTTAAAAAGCAGGGCAAGCAGATTGTCCTTACCTCCGACCGCCCTCCCAAGGAGATTAAGACCCTTGAAGACCGTATTAAAACCCGATTTGAACAGGGGCTTATTGCCGACATCAATATCCCCGAATACGAGACGAGATGCGCGATTATTAAGCGGAAGGCTGAGCTTCTTGACCTTGACATTACCGAGGGACTTGTCGAGATGATTGCCATTGCGCTTAAGGCGAATATCCGACAGCTTGAGGGTTGTGTTAAAAAGCTCAAGGCGATTGAACATCTTGTCGGGACGCCGCCCACCCTTTCCCAAGCGCAGGCAGCTATCCGCGAGGTTTTATCCGACGAGTCGGTTGCGCCCGTTACAATCCCGAAGATTTTAGCCGAGATTGCTACCATTTACGATGTTACCGTCGAGGACATTCTGTCTTCAAAACGCTCCGCTAACGTTTCGCTTGCGAGGCAGGTGTGCTGCTACGTTATAAAGGAAACTTCCCAGCTTTCCTTTAAAAACATCGGGCTCGAAATCGGCGGGAGAGACCACTCCACCGTGGTTTACTACGTTGACAAGGTTCGCGCAAAGATGGAAGAGGACCCCCACACCGGCGAGCTTATTAAGGATCTTATACGGAATCTTAACTCGTAAATTTTACTAATAGTTAAATTAACAGGGTGTTGAAAAGTATGTTGAAAGTGTTAATCTAATCCCTTACGGCAGTTTCACACCCTTATTACGGAAAGTATTTATACATTTTCAACCCCATGTGTAAACCCTTTTCGCGTATCAACAAAATTTTCAACTTATTTTCAACTTTCAACTAACAGTTTCAACCGCAAAAAATCTTTCCACAATTATTAAACATTAAGGGTGTTTAAAAAGTTTCTTTTGTGGAACTTGGTTTGAGGGTCATTTTAACCGGTTTTAACAGCCCTACTGCTATTCCTAAATATATTTATAAATTCATTTTAATATAAGGAGCTTCACATGAAGTTTACTGTCGATAAAGCGATACTTTTCAACGCACTGGTAAATGTTTCGAGAGCTGTAGCGGATAAGTCGGCTATCTTAGCTCTTGAGGGGATTAAATTTTCCGTACAGAGAGATACGCTTAAACTTACCGGGTATGACCTTGAAATAGGGATAACTGCGACTGTTCCCGTTAACGCTGACGGGGAGTTTGAATTTGTATTAAGTTCAAAACTCGTCTGTCAGATGGTTGGGAAGCTTCCGGACGGGAATATAGATTTTGAATACTTTAAGGGTGACAACGCCGGCGTCAGAATTACCGGCAAGAGGATTGTTACAACTCTCGGTTCAATTTCAGCCGACGAGTACCCGAATATCCCCGAATACGAGAAGAACGAAGGCTTCGAGATTGCGGGCGCGACACTTAAGAATATGGTTAACATGACGAGGTTCGCTGTTGCTGCTACCGACGCAAAGCCTATTTTAACCGGCGAGCTTTTCGAGATAAAGGACAATGTTTTTAATATTGTGAGCCTTGACGGTTACAGGCTTGCCGTTCGGACAGAGCGGGTTAATTTTGATAAAAACTTCAATTTTGTAATTAAACTCAAGTCGCTTTCGGATATTGTTTCGCTGATTAGGGAGAAAAAGTCGGACGAATCGGATATAATAAAGGTGTATGTAACGAAAAAATCCGCTGCTTTCGAGTTCGATAATTTTTCGATACATACAAGGCTTTTAGAGGGCGAATTCCATCAATATAACAGAGCAATCCCTGCGCCCGAGCGGATTAAGACGACAGCGGCTGTAAATGTTCCCGAATTTATCCGCGCGCTCGAACGCTGCCAGCTTCTCATTGACGAAAAAATCAAGTCGCCTGTGCGCCTTACTATTAACAACGACGAGGTTGCCCTTTCCTGCAAATCCCCGCGGGGCGAGCTTAACGATGAAATCCCCTGCGAGCTCACGGGGCAGGGCATAGAAATCGGCTTCAACGCTGCTTACCTCATCTCCGCTCTAAAATCGTCTGAGACCGACAAGGTTTACCTTAAACTTATCGACTCCGTTTCACCGATGATTATCTCGCCCGCCGACGGGGACGCGTTCTTGTTCCTTGTTTTGCCGATTAGGCTATATTAATATGATTTACACCATTGATGAAATAAAAGAAAGAATACGCCCTGTCGCCGAAAAGTATAATCTTCCGGCGGTGTATCTCTTCGGCTCTTATGCGAGGGGCGAGGCTGATGAGAAGTCTGATATTGACATTATGATTGATCGGAGCGGAGCAGACTTTTCTAAACCTTTTGCTTTTTTCGGATTATTTAATGAATTTGAGGAAAGTCTTTCAAAAGAAGTTGATATGATAACAACGTATGGGCTTGATGAAAGCAGAGACCTAAATTTTAGAAACAACGTTTTGAATGAGAAGGTGCAAATTTATGCGCGGTGATATTAACAGGCAATGTCTCGAAAAGATATTGTCTTACTCCGACAGAGCAATTGCACTTTTAAAAAAATGTAATTACGATTATGAAACATTCCGCAGTGATGAATTTTATCTTTCGATTTCAATGATTGAAATGCAAATCGGTGAGATTACCAATCATTTTACAACTGAATTTAAAACAGAAACTAAAGATGAAATACCTTGGAATCTTATTAAAAGTATGCGGAATTTATTTGCTCATGCGTATGACGGAATGGACAGTAAGGTAATATGGGATACTGCCGTAAATGATATTCCTATCCTAAAATCTTTCTGCGAAACCTATTTGAAAGAAAACCTCGGTGAGGAAAGCGATGATTTACACTATTGACGAAATAAAAGAAAGAATACGCCCTGTCGCCGAAAAGTATAATCTTCCGGCGGTGTATCTCTTCGGCTCTTATGCGAGGGGCGAGGCTGATGAGAAGTCTGATATTGACCTTATGATTGACAGGACGGGGACTGATGTTGTCGGAGTTTTCAGGCTCGGCGGCGTTTTCGGTGAATTTCGCGACAGTCTTGAAACTGAGATCGATATGATTACGACGGATACTTTAGACGATGACGACTACCGTTTTAATTTTAACGTTAAAAAAGATATGGTACTTATATATGAGAAGTGATAGTGATGAGCGATTAATAGAAAAAATCCTTGATTACTGTATTACAATAATCGAGATTATGGAAAAACACGAATATAATTATGAAGAATTCTTAAGCAACAAAGAATTCTATCTTGCAATTTCTATGGCTGAAATGCAGATAGGAGAGGATTCAAAATTTTTATCCGATGAAATTAAGGAGTTTTCTAAAAATAAAATCTCATGGTTCGGCATACGCAGTATGAGAAATATGTATGCACATGAGTATAAAAAAATGAAAACATCGGACATTTGGAAAACAGCTGTTGAGGAAATTCCTGTTATACAAGAATTCTGCGAAACCTATCTGAAAGAAAACCTCGGTGAGGAAAGCGATGATTTACACAATTGATGAAATAAAAGAAAGAATACGCCCTGTCGCCGAAAAGTATAATCTTCCGGCGGTGTACCTCTTCGGCTCTTATGCGAGGGGCGAGGCGGATGAGAAGTCTGATGTTGACATTCTCGTCAGTATTGAAGGAACCGGAATAAAAGGTTTATGGAAATGGTACGGGCTTATCGACGAATTTAAGAGGCAGATTAAGAAGCGGATGGATGTTGTTGATGCTGATGTCTTTAACTATGGTAAAGATAAAAAATTCATTAACAACGTGAAAAAAGATATGGTGAGGATTTATGAAAGGTAATATAGATAAACAGATTATAGAAAAAATCTATAATTATTGTATTGATACCTGTAATCTTGTAGAAGAAGCGGGTAGTTACGAAATTTATGAAAGCAAAATAAGTTATGGTTATTCAATACCGTTCGCTCTTCAACAGATCGGTGAGCTTGTTAAATATCTTTCTGATGGTTTATTAAATTCTTCGTCAGATATTATACCATGGAAAGAAGTTCGAGATATGCGGCATATGTGTGCGCATAAATATGATGATATGGATCCGAGAAAAATATGGGATTCAGCTACTGATGGTATTCCTATCCTAAAATCTTTCTGCGAAACCTATCTGAAAGAAAATTAGATGTACTTAGAATCAATAGAAATCCAAGGGTTTAAATCCTTCCCCGACCGACTTACCCTCGACTTCGGGAAGGGGATAACCGCTATTGTCGGTCCTAACGGGAGCGGAAAATCTAACATCGGCGATGCCGTTCGTTGGGTTTTGGGGGAGCAATCTTCAAAAACCCTTCGCGGCGGGAAGATGGAAGACGTAATCTTCGCGGGGACCCAGACCCGCCGCTCCATGGGCTTTGCCTCCGTTACCCTCAATATCAGAAACGACCGCGGGCAAGTCTTTGCCCCTCCCGGTCTTCTTTCTGTTCAAAGAAAGCTTTTTAAAACCGGCGAGTCCGAATACATCATCAACGGCTCGAGTGCGCGCCTCAAGGACGTTATCGAGCTCTTTATGGACACCGGTCTCGGCAGGGACGGTTACGCCATTATCGGGCAGGGCAAAGTTGCCGACATTGTCTCGAATAAAAGCTCCGACCGCAGAGAGATTTTCGAGGAAGCTTCCGGCATCTCGAAACTCCGCTTCAAGCGCGACAACGCCTCCCGCGACCTTCTTCGCGCCGAGGAATCCCTCGTTCGCCTTGAGGACATTTACAACGAGATAAAATCACGCATTGAACCCCTTCGCGAACAGTCCGAGAAGGCTGCGAAGTTTATTCAAATTGAAGCAAAACGCAAGGCACTCGAAATCTCCGTTTGGGTTTCCGAGCTTGATACTATTAAAGCGGCAATTTCAGCCCTTGATGATGAAATATTAATTAACAAGTCCGCATACGAAACTTCAAACGCCGAGAAACTCCGGCTTGAAGCCGAAAATGAGGAGCTTTATAAATCTTCTTCCGACCTCCTTATCCGTATTGAGACGCTTAGAAACGACATTGCCGAAAAGGAGAAAACCGCTTCAAACGCGCTCTCCGAAATAAAGGTTGCCGAAAACGATATTGAACACGCGAAGGCGAAAATCTCCGACACCGAAAAGGAAATCGAAAACTCCGACAACACCGAAGCCGGTATAAAGAAACAGATTGAAGACAAATTTGCAGAACTTGAAGCGGTTAAAACAGAGGTTTCCGCTCTTGAAAAATTGACGGCGGAATTGGAAAATGCCTTGCTCTTAACCGCCGGTGAGGAAACCGACGCGGAGAGCAAAGAGCTTAATTCCCGCCTCAACGCCGCCTACATAAAGGAGTCCGAATACCGCTTCTTTATCGAAAACGGTGTCGAGACGATTAAGACCGACAACCGCCGTCGGGAAGAGGCTCTTTCACAGATTGAGACGGTTAAGACCGAGCAGAAAGAGCTTGAAGCAGAGCGGCTTGATGTTATTTCCGGGGAGACTGCCGCTAAGGAGGCAATTGAGAGCCTTCAAAACCGCCTTGCCGGGGTTACGAAACTCTATGAAAACCGTTCCGAAAAGGCTAAGACAGCGGCGGCGGAACTTGACAACCTTCGTCATAACGAGCGCGACCTCACCGGGCGTATAAAACTTCTTTCGGACCTTGAAAAGAACATGGAGGGGTTCGCCCACTCCGTTAAAGAGATTTTAAAGTGCGCGGAAAATGGCGTCATTAAGGGCGTTCACGGGACCGTCGGGGGGCTTTTGTCCGTATCGAGCGAGTACACCCTTGCGATTGAGACGGCTCTTGGCGGGGCTCTCCAAAACATTATTGTGGGGAACGAAGACACGGCGAAGCGGGCTATTAACCATCTTAAACAGACCGGCGGCGGGCGGGCTACATTCCTCCCTGTCTCGACTATCACCGGCAGGGCAATCAATGAAAACCTTGACGGAGAGTATGGTTTTTGCGGCATTGCTTCAAAGCTTATTTCGTTCGACCCCGAATTCGCCGGGATTTTTGATAACTTACTTGGGAAGACTGCCGTTTTTGAGGACCTTGATTCCGCTACAGAATCGGCGAAGAGACACCGTTACTCCTTTAAAATTGTTACCCTCGACGGACAGGTTATAAATGCCGGCGGTTCTTTTACCGGCGGTTCTTCCAACAAGCGAAGCGGAATTCTATCGCGCAAAAATGAGATTGAAAAATTGACTGTTGACCGGGCGCGGCTGTTGACCGATATTGAAACCGCCGCCGAGCGTTCAAAAAAGCTTGCGGAGGACGCTAACAAGCTGCATTTTGACATTGAAGGGATAAAGGAGCAGATTAACACCGCCGGGACGGATTTAATTCGTTTCGAGTCGGAGCTCAAGAGAATAGGGTCGCTTGAACTAAAGCTTGCAGCAGACCTTGAAAATCTTGAAAAGACCGCTAAAGGGCTTTCAAATCGGATTGCCAAGACCGAGGCGGACTCTAAAGAGGTTGAAAATAAGGCTGCCGCTTTAGCAGAGGAAATTGAGGCTCTTGAAAAGTCGGTTAAGGACACTGCCGAAAAGCAGGCTGAACTTCGCGCGAAACGTGAAGCGAAGGCGGTTGAAATTTCCGACAATAAGCTTAAGATTACCGGTTTAAATAAGGATATTGAAAATATCGGCGGGCAGATTGAAACCCTCGAAGAGAGGATTCGCGAATCGGGCGGCAGCGTTATCAGGCTTAACGCCGTTATTGCTTCGGAGCGCGAGATTATAAGACTTCGCGAGGAAAAAATCGCGCAGCTAAAAGGCGGCATGACTGCCGGCGACACCGAGATTGAAACAATTCGCGGGGAGATTGCAACCCTTCGCACTTCCCACGGTGAAAATGAGCTTCTTTCAAAAATCAACCGCGAGCGGGAAAATGAAGTTATAGAAAAGCGGGAAAATTACGGCAGGCTCTTGTCGAAGGCAACCGAGCGCAAGAAGATTAACGAGGCGGCGTTCGACGACCTTATAAACAAGATGGCGGAGGAATACGACGTTTACTACTCCGACGCGAAGGAGATGTCTACGCCGATAAAAGACCTTGCGGCGTCCAAGCGTGAGCTTAACCGCTATCGGGAGCAGATTAAAGCAATCGGGGTTGTTAACCTTTCGGCGATTGAAGAATTTAAGGAAGTCTCCGAGAGGTATAATTTCCTTAAATCACAGATGGACGATATTACGAAATCGAAGCGGGAGCTTGAGCGGCTTATCGGGGAGCTTACCGATAAAATGAAGCAGATGTTCTCTGAAACTTTCGAGCAGATTAACACTAACTTCAAGCGGATTTTTATCGAGCTTTTCGGCGGCGGGAAGGCGTCCTTGACCCTATCGGACCCCGACGACATCTTAGAATCCGGGATTGAAATAAACGTTGCGCCGCCGGGGAAGGTTATTAAGAATCTTTCGCTGTTATCGGGCGGGGAACAGGCTTTCGTCGCTATTGCAATCTATTTTTCAATCCTTACCGTTAAACCTTCGCCGTTTTGTATTCTTGACGAGATTGAGGCGGCTCTTGACGATATAAATGTTTCCAAATACGCAAGATACCTTCGGAAATTTACCGCCGACACGCAGTTTATATGCATAACCCACCGTCGGGGCACCATGGACGAGGCGGACATTCTCTATGGCGTTACCATGCAGGAGAAGGGGATTTCGCGGGTGCTTAAGATGGAGAATTAGGGGCGTAATCGGATATAATAACAATAGAGGAGTGATTATTCTTGAGCGAAGAAATAAAGGAAATAGTCAGGCAGGCAAAAGAGAACGAAAAGGCAATCAAGATTGTTCCATACGAAGAAATAAAGGCAAATCTTGATAAAATCGCCAACGAAACGGCTTATAAGAGTGCGATAGAATTCTCTAAACTTTTTAGGGGCGCATAATTATGAAAGAAATGTTTATATTTGCCGGACCGAATGGGAGCGGTAAATCGACAGTTGTCAATTCATATATAGAATTGGGCTTGTGTGCGAAGAATTTTATCTGCCCCGATAACTTTGTTGCCGCAGAAAATAAAGATAAATTTGAGCCGTATATTGCGGCAATGCAAAAAGCTGAGGCGGTACGTTATCAGGAAGTAGCACTCGGAAATTCGTTTTCATTTGAAACGGTGCTTTCGACGCATCAAAAACTCGCTTTTATCCGCTATGCGAAGCTTCAAGGTTACATTGTGCACACTTATTATATCTCTACCGAGTCGCCTGAAATAAACATCAACAGAGTCAAAGAACGAGTTTTACACGGCGGACATGATGTTCCTCGTGAGAAGATTATTTCTCGTTATGAGAAATCTATGCAGATGATGTTTGATGTTGCACAGGAGTCGGATTTCACAGATTTTTTCGATAATTCAACTAATAAGCATTTTTGGGTAGGTGCGAAAATTCGGGATTTATTGTTTGTAGACGACCTTAAAAATGCGCCGAATTGGTTTCTAAACTATTATCTTTCAAAAGAACGCGAAAAGGGAACGTTTATTAACAGCTTAACATGATTACACAACCTTCCCATCCGAAACAGTAATAACCCGCTCGGCAGACCTTGCTATCGTCCTGTCATGCGTTATTATTACAACCGTTGCTCCGCCCGCATGAAGCTTTTTAAGGAGCGACATTACCGTTTCCGATGCCGTACTGTCAAGGTTGCCTGTCGGCTCGTCCGCGAGGATAAGCGACGGTGAGGCGGCTATTGCGCGGGCGATTGCCACACGCTGTTGCTGCCCGCCGGAGAGTTCTGCCGGGCGGTGCGTTCGCCTGTGGGCTATTCCGACCGCTTCAAGTGCGTTTTGTACAAGCTCCCCGCGGGACTTTACGCCGCGATAGATAAGCGGCAGCTCGACGTTTTCCTCCGCCGTGAGCGTTGGGATAAGGTTGAAACTCTGGAAGATAAAGCCTATGCTCTTGTTCCGGAGGCGCGTCAGCGTCTTCTCCGACATCTTCGACACGTCCTCCCCCAAAAACTTATAAGTCCCCGAAGTCGGCGTATCGAGGAGCCCCAAGAGGTTCATCATCGTCGATTTCCCGGAACCCGACGTTCCCGTTATCGCCGCGAATTCGCCTGCGTCGATTTCAATGTTAATATTGTCGAGCGCGAAGAGCTCCTGCCCGCCCGTTTTATAGACCTTCGATATATTAATAAGCTCTAACTGCTTCATAAGCTTCCGTTCCGCCGCCAGTGCGGCAAGAATATTTTGTTTCCCCCGCCTTCGGCGGGGGGAACAAGTTTAATTTTAGTTATTATTATTACAATAATATAAAATATTACACGCATAAGGAGAGCAAAAATGAAAAAATTATCCCGCGCATTTTTAGCATTAATCCTAACCGCCGGTCTTGCCGGTTGCGGACAAGCTTCCGCCGCAGAAACTACTTTAGCTGAGGTAACAACGACTATGGCAAGTACAACCACAACCGCCGCAACAACTACTACAACTGCGCCCGAAACAACAACAGAGGCAACCACCGCCGCCGCCGTTTACCTCCCGATCGTCCGCGAAGAAATCGACCCCGAAAAGCCGATTATTGCTTTGACCTTCGATGACGGTCCCACAGACCTCACCCCGAAAGTCCTCGACATCTTAGAGGAAAAACAGGTTGTCGCAAGCTTCTTCCTTATCGGCAACAATATCACCGACGGCACTTCCGACCTCGTTATAAGAGAACACGAGCAGGGTCACGAGGTTAACAACCACTCCCGCACCCACTCACAGATGCCCGAAATGACAGCCGAAGAAATCGCCGCCGAGGTGAAGTATACCTCCGACAAAGTAGAAGAACTCATCGGCATCCCGACCCCGTTCTTCCGCCCGCCCTACATATCGGTTAACGACACCATGTACGAGGCAATCGACCTCCCCTTCATCTGCGGCTACCTCCCCAACGACTACATGGACACAGTCGACACCGAAATGCGCATCGAAAACGTCAAGAAAAACGCAACCGACGGGCAGATAATCCTCCTTCACGACTTCTCCGGCAACAACATGACCGTCGAAGCTCTCCCCACCATCATCGACAACCTCAAAGCCGAAGGCTACCAATTCGTAACCGTCTCCGAGCTCTTCGAGATTAAAGGAGTAACTCCGCAAGAAGGACAAATGTATACCGTAATTTGGTAATCACAAAAAAATTAAAAATTTTTTCAAAAAACACTTGACAAGCTTGTCCGCATATGTTATAATAGTTTTCGCAACGTCATCAGACTTTGCGAAAACCTTTGGGAGTTTAGCTCAGCTGGGAGAGCATCTGCCTTACAAGCAGAGGGTCACAGGTTCGAGCCCTGTAACTCCCAGAAGACAGAAGCGAGAATACAGAATACAGATTTGCGTGTGCGTTCTGTATTCTGTATTCTGTACTCTGTACTCTGGTCCGGTAGTTCAGTTGGTTAGAACGCCGCCCTGTCACGGCGGAGGTCGTGGGTTCGAGTCCCATCCGGATCGAAGGACGTTGCTTTTCAAGCAAGTCCGCTTGTGTAGCAATTTATTTGCCTCTGTAGCTCAGTCGGTAGAGCAGGGGACTGAAAATCCCCGTGTCGATGGTTCAATTCCGTCCGGAGGCATAACAGTAAACAGATTACAGAATACAGAATACAGAATACAGAATACAGAATACAGAATACAGAATACAGAATACAGGATTTTTGGCGGGTAGACTTTACAGAGAATCTTCGTTTACTTCTTTCTGTACTCTGTACTCTCGCCTCTGTACTCTGGTTTGCGGATTTAGCTCATTTGGTAGAGCGCCACCTTGCCAAGGTGGAGGTAGCGAGTTCGAGCCTCGTAATCCGCTGTCCGCCTTATTAAGCCCCGCCGCGTTTGCGGTTTTTTTGCGGAATTAGCTCATATGGTAGAGCGCCACCTTCCCAAGGTGGATGTGGCGGGTTCGAGCCCCGTATTCCGCTTCTTTTTTATTGCGCCACCGTCAGACGCGTCTGTCCCAAGGTGGATGTGGCGGGTTCGAGCCCCGTATTCCGCTCTCAATAAAAAAAGCCGCTTGTGACAGCGGCTTTTTGTATTTACTAATTTGCTCCGAGCAATGCATCAATTGTATTAACCGTTTTCTTGCCGTAAGAATACCCGCCGCTAAAGAGGGTGTTGTAAGCGTTCAGCGCGTTTGTAACCTCCGCTTGCTTCTCGTCAAGCTTCTTAACAAGAGACAAGGTGTTGTCGTCTTCAATATTAACGCCGATTTGCTTCAATGTATCCGAAACGCTTGCCGTCCGCGTTACCATCTCTGCGCCGCCGGAAAGCAGGCTCTCTCTCTGCGAGCTCTGTACAAACTTAAGTGCGGAGTTATAACCGTTAACGTACTTCCCAAGCTCCTCTTGAAAACCTTTTAAAGCGTCGGAAACGGTCTTCTTGTCCTCTTCGCTTGTATCTTCCTTGCTAAGCCCGATAAGTGCTTCCTTGAGCTGCTTTACTATGTCGGCTAAGCTGTCGGTTGCCTTCGAGTCTGTTGCCGCCGGTTCTTCCGCAAAGCCGTCCTTAGCCTTTTGTGCCGCGTCTTCCGTCGGGGATTTTGTTTCCTCTGTTTTCCCGAGTACCTTAGCCTTGAGCGCGTCTATGTCAACCTTGCTGTCCTGTCTTGCCTGAAATGTAATCGGTCTGTTGTTATTTGTATATGTATTCATTGCCTGTAAGTTAATCTCTGCCATAATTTTAACCCTCCTTATATACTGTATATCACATTATAGTACGTAGTTTCAAAAACTTAAATCTTATTTTGTAAACTTTTTGTGAATTATACAGTTACGGGCACTTTTTCTTCCGTTTTTTTGGTACGGGCAGTGGATAACATCAATTTCAAGCGGTTTTCTTGGTTAACGGCGGTTGCGCCGGGGTCGTAATCGACCGCTACGATATTTGCCTCGGGGTGGGCGTTGCGAATCTTGCGGATCATGCCCTTCCCGACAATATGATTCGGGAGGCAGCCGAAGGGTTGCGCGCATACTATATTATTGACGCCGGAATGGAGAAGCTCAAGCATCTCGGCGGTCAGCAGCCACCCTTCCCCCATCTTGTTCCCCGGGGAGACGTAGCCTTCGCTGTTCGCCTTCGTTTCCTCGAACTTGCCCGGCGGAGTGAAGCGGGAATTCTTGACCGCCTTAATTATCCCGTTTTGCACCCGCCTCATAAACCACTTCGCGCCCGCGTAGACTATGTATTTGAGGTAGTTCATGCGGTACAGTTCGGTCTCGACGATGTTGTGGTCAGCCATAAATAGAATCATGTCAAGAAGCCCGGTTATAACAACTTCGCAGCCCTCTTTCCGGAGGAATTCCTCAAGGTTGTTGTTCCCGAGCGGCGCGAATTTAATATAAACCTCCCCGACAATCCCGACCTTCGGCTTGTCCGACGGTATGTAGGCAATATCTTCAAAATCCTTCACGATCTGCGGAAGGTTTTTTCTGTATTCGTGAATCTTAAAATCGGTCTCGCAAAGATACCTCAGCCAACGTTCGCAAAGCGCGTCGGTCTCGCCGGGGTTAACCTCGTACGGGCGGACTTGATTCGCAAGCCATACCATCAAGTCGGCGTAACAAATACCGACAATCATGTCCTTAAACATTCCGGGCGTAATCTTCCAGCCGGGGTTCTTTTCTAAGCCGACAAAGTTGAGTGAAACAACCGGGACGAATTCGAGACCGTGTTTAATTAATGCTTTCCGTAAAAGCGAAATGTAGTTTGAAGCTCTGCACCCGCCGCCCGTTTGGGTTATCATCAGGGCGACTTTATGTATATCGTACTTGCCCGAAAGGAGCGCGTCCATGAGCTGCCCTATTACGAGAAGCGCGGGATAGCAGGTATCGTTATGGACGTTGCGTAAACCTTCGTCAACGACCTTGCGCCCTGTTGTATAAAGGAGTTCGGAGTGGTACCCGTGGCTGTTAAAAATCTGTTCGAGCATCTTAAAATGAAGCGGGAGCATCATCGGAATAAGTATAGTATACTCCTTTTTCATCTCTTCGGTAAAGAGAAGTCTGCCCTCGTTATATACAAGTTCTGCCATAATTATCCTTTTCGGTGTGTATTCAATAATATTATAACACAATGCGATAAAAATTGCAAGTAATATTTTTTTCTTATCCTTTCGACAAAATTCACCTTAATTTGCGTTTACCATATATTATAATAAGAGGTGAAAGAAATGATTTACACAGTTACCATAATTAACAAATCCGACGGGGTTACAATCGGGCGGATTATAGCTGCAAACGGAGTTAAGATAAGCAGGGCGGAACTGCGCCTTTCATACGATCCGCCTCCGAAATCGCTCGCTGTCGGGTACTTTCTTGATAAAGAGGGAAAATTGCCGCTTAAAATCCCTTTTAAGGTTAAAAAATCCTTTGAAATATTTGTCGAGTTTATAAACGCCGATAAACTGTAAAGAATAATAAAAATATTAAATCAGAGGGCAGATAATGGGAATATTAAAGCGCGGGATTAAGACTTTGCTCGGTATTATAAATGTATTCATACTTGCACTCGCGGGGCTTATATGCTACTACAGCCTGTCGCTCCCCGATTCATACTTTGTCACAAGGGACGCGGCTGTCGGTCCGCTCCCCGAATATATCAGTTTTAAAGCGCGGGGCGGTTCGTCCCCTGTTATGGCTGGGGAAAGCATTTCGGGCGGGGAGCTTATTCTTTTCGGCCTTTTCCCGGTTAAAACTGTTACAGTTTTCGACATAGGCGCGCCGATGCTTATTCCGTCGGGCGCGCCGTTCGGGATTAAGATGCTCTCCGACGGGGCTGTTGTTACCGATGTTAACGGGTTCGAGTCTGAAAGCGGTTTTGTTTCGCCCGCAAAGGACGCGGGAATCCGCGCCGGTGATATTATTACAAAAATCGACGGCGAGCGGGTTCTTTCAAACAGTGATATTTTAACAAAAACCCGGGAAGGCAAGCCTGTTAAGGTTAGTTTTACCCGCAAGGACCAAGAAAAGAGCGAAGTTGTTGTTCCTGCCCTGTCAAAAGGCGGCGGTTATAAAATCGGGCTTTGGGTAAAGGATTCTTCCGCCGGAATCGGGACTTTGACCTTTTATAACCCTGCTGCTAAGAGTTTCGCGGGGCTTGGGCACCCGGTCTGTGACGCTGCGACAGGTTCTGTCATGCCGCTTTATTCCGGCGAGGCTGTTAAGGTTGAAGTAAACGGGATTGTAAGGGGCAGAATCGGTTACCCGGGCGAACTCACCGGCGAATTTTTCGCGGCTGACGAGATAGGTAAACTTTTGGTAAACGACATCTCGGGGGTATATGGTGAGGCAAATCAAAGCATAATAGGCAGTGAGGCAATTCCCCTCGGTACAAGAGGACAGATTGAGGAGGGCGCGGCGTATATCCTTACGACAATTGACGGTGACACGCCGCAGAGCTTTTCGGTAGATATAAAAAAGATTTCCGATAAAACCGGCGTCGGGAAAGACATGGTTATAACAGTAACCGACGAGAGGCTTTTAACCCTAACGGGCGGGATTGTTCAAGGCATGAGCGGCTCGCCGATTATACAAGGCGGCAAGCTCGTCGGGGCGATAACTCACGTTTTCGTTAACAACCCCGAGAAGGGTTACGCAATCTTTGCGGATACGATGTACAGTACGTCGCTTTCAGCGAGTACGACAAGTCTTGCAGCTTAAAAATAAAGGAGTAAAAATACTATGAAAATGACAAGAAGGCTTAAGAAAACTTTACGTAAAGCGGCTATACAGCTTGTTAAGAAGTATTTATAATAAGTATCGGGCAGCTCTTAACTGCCCGATAATTTTATTTCTTATCAATGTACTTAACGATGTCCTCGACGGTCTTAAGCCCGGGGATATCCTCTTCGGGGACTTCCATGTCGAACTGCTCTTCGATGTCCATTATAATGTCTACTATGTCAAGGGAGTCTGCGCCGAGGTCGTCCTGCACCGACGTTCCCTCATGTATCTCCTCCGGCGACGCGTCGAGACGCTCTGAAAGTATGCTCCGAACTTTATCAATCGTTTCCATTTATATTCTCCTTTATATTTATAAGCTTTTTAATTATAGTTTACATATGATTAGACTATAAAAAAACGATATTGTGTAAAAAAAATATGAATTTATTATGGACAAGTGTAGTGTTTGTTCAAGTTGCACAAATTATTCTTCAAAAATGGTTAAAATTTCTCTATACAACCTTCTTGCAATTAATTCTATTCTGTGCTAAAATAGATAATGCGTCAAATTGCGTAGATTTACAAGATGGCAACACAGAGGCGAGAAGCGAGACTACAGAATACAGATAAATCTGTACTCTGTAATCTGTGCTCTGTTTTCTGGTTTGGGAACTTGTAAGGAGTATGTTGAGCCTTTGAGCTCGGCGAAAGGAATTTTTATATGGCAGTACACGAAAAAATGCGCATCCGCGTTAAGGGTTACGACCACGCCGTTGTTGATGCGGCGACTGCTAAAATCGTTGAAGCGGTAAAACGCTCCGGCGCGCAGGTCTCCGGTCCTATCCCCCTTCCCACGCGAAAGGAAGTCATCACTATCCTTCGCGCTGTCCACAAATACAAGGACAGCCGCGAACAGTTTGAACTTCGTACTCACAAGCGGCTCATTGATGTTTTAAGACCCTCTGCAAAAACAACTGAAACCTTGCAGAGCTTAGAACTTCCGGCAGGCGTCGACATCGTGATGGAATTGAAGTAACGCAGTTACACTAATTCCGAAAGATGTTAAGCCTAATGGGTTATGTCGGGCGACCGACCAATAACTATGGAGGTTATAGTATGACCAAAGCTTTAATCGGCAAGAAAATCGGCATGACACAGATTTTCGACGAAAGCGGCAAAGTTATCCCCGTAAGCGTTATCGAAGCGGGTCCTTGCCCCGTTGTTCAGAAGAAGACGCTTGAAAATGACGGCTACGAGAGCGTTCAGTTAGGTTTCGGCGACATTCGTGAGAAACTTGTCAACAAGCCCCGCAAGGGACATTTTGACAAGGCTGGCGTTGCTCCGAAGCGGGTGCTTCGCGAATTCAAACTTGAGGGTGAAGCGGAAGTTGGGACAATCTTTGCGGCGGACACATTCGCTGTCGGGGACATTGTTGACATTTCCGGCACCTCAAAAGGTAAAGGCTTCGCGGGTACAATTAAGAAGAACCACCACTCTCGCTTAAAAGAAACTCACGGTTCCGGTCCTGTTGGGCGTCACGCAGGCTCGATGGGTGCGAACTCCTCGCCTTCGCGTATCTACAAGGGCAAGAAGCTTCCCGGGCACATGGGCGCGAAGACCGTTACCATTCAGAACCTTGAAATCGTTAAGGTTGACGCGGAGAATAATCTGTTGGCGATAAAGGGTGCAATACCCGGACCTAACGGCGGCTACGTTACAGTAGTTTCTGCCGTTAAGAAATCATAAGGAGGGTTTTACAGAATGGCAGATGTTAAAGTTTACGATATGTCAGGAAAAGAACTTTCCGTTATGACACTTACAGACGATATTTTCGGCATAACCCCAAGCGAATCCGCTATGCACACCATGGTTGTCAACTATCTTGCTAACAGACGGCAGGGTACGCAATCCACGTTAACACGCACCGAAGTTTCCGGCGGCGGCAAGAAGCCTTGGAAACAAAAGGGCACAGGTCACGCAAGACAGGGCTCGACAAGGTCTCCCCAATGGACACACGGCGGCGTTGCCTTAGGTCCCAAGCCGCGTTCGTATCGGTTCTCCGTTAACCGCAAGCTTAAGAGGCTCGCTATGAAATCGGCGTTGTCGGTAAAGGTTGCCGCGGGGCAGATGATGGTTATTGACGGGCTGACGATGACCGAATACAAGACCAAGACTATGGTTTCAATGCTTTCCGCGTTGGGCTTAGCAGGGAAAAAGGCAATGGTTGTTATGCCGGAGGTTAACTCCTTCGTTATAAAGAGCCTGTCGAACATTCCCGGAACACAGTCCGCTCTTGTTAACACAATAAATGTTCACGACATATTAAAATATGACTATCTGCTTGTCGAGAAATCGGCAGCAGAGAAAATCTCGGAGGTGTACAGATAATGCTCGCACATGAAATTATCCTTAAACCGGTAATTACTGAGCGCAGCATGGATCTGCTGCAGCTCGGGAAATACACCTTTAAAGTTGCAAAGGGTGTTAATAAAATCGAAATCAAAAAGGCTGTCGAAGAGGTTTTCGGTGTTCAGGTTGCTTCCGTTAACACCATGAACTGCGACGGCAGAAAAAAGCGCATGGGTATCCACTCCGGCTTTACCCCCGCTTACAAAAAAGCTATTGTTACGCTCAAAGAAGGTTCTAAGACAATTGAATTCTTCGACGGCATGATGTAAGGGGAGGGATTAGAATGGCTATAAAAAGTTACAAACCGACAACGCCCTCGCGCCGTCAGATGACCGTTACCGACTACTCGGTGCTTTCAAAAGTCGAACCCGAAAAGAGCTTACTTGCGCCGCTTAAGAAGACCTCCGGGCGTAACTCCTACGGGCGTATCACCGTTCGCCACAAGGGAGGCGGAAACCGCCGCAAGTACCGCATTATCGACTTCAAGCGCGATAAGGTTGGTATGAACGGGACGGTTAGGACACTCGAGTATGACCCGAATCGCTCTGCGTTTATTGCGCTTATTGAGTATGAGGACAGTGAGAAGCGTTATATTATCGCTCCGCATGGTCTCAAAGTCGGCGACGTTGTTCGCTCCGGTTCCGACGCGGACATCAAGCCCGGCAACGCAATGCCCCTCGGCGACCTCCCCACAGGTACAATTATCCACAATGTTGAACTCTATCCCGGTAAGGGCGCGCAACTCGTAAGGTCTGCCGGCAACATGGCGCAGCTTATGGGCAAGGAGAACGGTTACGCTCTTATCAGACTGCCTTCGGGTGAGATGAGAAGAATATCGCTTCTTTGTATCGCTACAATCGGGCAAGTTTCTAACATCGACCACGAAAACGTTAACCTCGGCAAGGCTGGGCGCACACGTCACATGGGTATACGCCCCACAGTCCGCGGCTCCGTTATGAACCCCAACGACCACCCGCACGGCGGCGGTGAGGGTAAATCACCCGTCGGGCGTCCCGGTCCTGTTACACCTTGGGGTAAACCGGCTCTCGGTCTTAAGACGAGAAAAAACCACAAGCCTTCCGACAAGTTTATTGTTAAACGCAGAGGCAAGAAATAATTAATCGCCCCGAAAAATGGGGAACAACGCACTGTGGGGGCGAAAGTCCCCATCGTGTGTACGAATGGAGTGAATCAGTTGTCAAGAAGTATTAAAAAGGGTCCTTTCGTCGAAGAAGTCCTCCTCAAGCGCGTTGTTGAACTCAACGAGAAGCGCGAAAAGAAAGTCCTCAAGACTTGGAGCAGGGCAAGCACCATCTTCCCCGAATTCGTAGGTCACACCTTCGCGGTTCATGACGGGCGCAAACACGTCCCCGTTTACATCACCGAAGATATGGTAGGTCACAAACTCGGCGAGTTCTCCCCCACTCGTACCTTTAAAGGTCACGCGGGCAGTAAAGTCAGCAACAACGGTAAGAAATAACTTGTGGCAGCGGGCTGTCGTGTAAAATGCCTATAGGGTACACACGGTTGCGTTGTCATACAGGAGAAAATAATATGGAAGCAAAGGCAATTTTAAGAAATGCCCGGATTGCGCCGAGGAAGGTTCAGATTGTACTTGATCTCATCAGGGGCAAGAAGACCGAACACGCTCTCGCAATACTTCGGGCAACGCCGAAAGCGGCGACAGAACCGCTTCTTAAACTGCTTAATTCGGCAGTGGCGAACGCTGAGAATAACTTCGGTATGGACAGGCAAAACCTCATCGTAGGGACCTGCTTCGTTTCCCCCGGTCCTATTCTCAAGCGCATTATGCCCCGCGCACAGGGCAGGGCGTTCCGCATCTTCAAGCGCACATCACACATCACCATGGTTGTACAGGAAATCGAAGAATAAAGGAGGCGTACTAAATTGGGTCAAAAAATTAACCCGCACGGTCTTCGTGTCGGTATCATCAAAGACTGGGACTCCCGCTGGTATGCCAACAAGCAGACCTTCGGCGACACCCTCGTTTCTGACTACAACATCCGCGAATACCTTAAAAAGCAACTTTACAAGGCAGGCTGCCCCAAGATTGAAATCGAACGTATGGGCGATAAAATCAAGCTCAACATCTGGGCGGCTAAGCCCGGTATGGTTGTAGGGCAGAAGGGCGACAACATTGCGCGCCTTCGTCAGGCAGTTGAAAAGATGACAGGCAAGTCGGTTGCTCTTAACATCGTTGAGGTAAAATCCCCCGACATGAATGCGCAACTCGTTGCGGAGAACATTGCCGCACAGCTTGAAAACCGCATTTCCTTCAGAAGAGCTATGAAGCAGGCTATCGGGCGTTCAATGAAGCTCGGTGCCAAGGGTATCAAAACCCGCGTTTCCGGACGTCTCGGCGGTGCTGAAATTGCACGTGCGGAGAGCTACCACGAAGGAACAATCCCCCTACAGACAATCAGAGCCGACATTGACTACGGTTTCGCTGAAGCTATGACAGGCTACGGCAAAATCGGCGTTAAAGTTTGGATTTACAAAGGCGAAGTCTTAAAGGGCGACATGAGTGCAGAGCGTCTTCGCGCGCTCCAAGAAATGACTAACCGTCCCAAGAGAGAACGCTCCGACCGCGGTGACAGGAATGAGCGAGGCGGCAACCGCCGCACCTTCGGCAGAACCGACGGACAGGGTGGACAAGGCGGATTCAACAGAGGCGGTCAAGGCGGCGGATTCAACCGTGCGCAAGGCGGTCAGGGCGGCTTCAACAGAGCTCCCGGCGGTCAAGGCGGCAATGGGGGCAATCGTCCTTACAATTCCCGTCCGCAGGCTCCGAGACCTGCTGCTCCGGGTGCTTCAGCACCCACGGCTCCGGCAACCCCGGCTACTCCTACAGAAGGAGGTAATGCATAATGCTTCTTCCGAAGAGAGTTAAATACCGCAGACAACAGCGCGGACGCATGACAGGCAAGGCAACACGCGGCAACAGAGTATCGAGCGGCGAGTTCGGGCTTGTTGCAACAGAGCCTTCTTGGATTACCTCAAACCAAATCGAAGCTGCCCGTATCGCTATGACGCGTTACATCAAGCGCGGCGGTCAAGTTTGGATAAAGATTTTCCCCGACAAGCCCATTACTCAAAAACCTGCCGAGACTCGAATGGGTTCCGGTAAAGGTTCTCCCGAATACTGGGTAGCTGTCGTTAAGCCCGGCAGAGTTATGTTTGAAATCGCGGGCGTTCCCGAAGAGGTTGCAAGAGAAGCTATGCGCCTTGCCGGTCACAAGCTCCCGATTAAGACAAAATTTATCACAAAAGCCGAAACAGACGCCATTGCGGCTGCTGCACAAGCTACCTCCGGGACTTCCGCAAAAAAGGAGGGGAGCGATAAGTGAAAATAGTTGAAGTAAGAGACCTTACCGATCTTGAACTCGGTAACAAGCTCCTCGACCTCAAAAAAGAACTCTTCGCACTCCGTTTTCAACACGCCGTGAACCAGCTCGAAAACCCCAAGAGGCTCTCGAGTGTCAAGAAGGACATTGCACGTGTTAAAACTATTATAAGAGAACGCGAATTAAAAAAGGAGGGTGTGTAAGCCATGGATCGTAACCTGCGTAAAACCAGAGTCGGCAAGGTTGTTTCCGACAAGATGGACAAAACGGTTGTAGTAGCTATCGAAGACAACGTCGCTCACCCCCTCTACAAGAAAATTATCAAGAAAACTATCCGCCTCAAGGCGCATGATGAAACCAACGAATGCCATACAGGCGACCGCGTTAAAATCATGGAAACCCGTCCGCTTTCAAAAGACAAAAGATGGCGCGTGGTAGAAGTGCTTGAAAGAGCTAAGTAGCCGGTGACCCGGCGGGACTAAGATTTTTGGAATTTTTGCGAAGCAAAAATCCCGAAAATGAGCAACTAAAGTTTGGCTGTTTTTCCGCGTGTCGGGTTGATGCGCGGAGGACATTGCCGTAATAGGAGTGTGCATTTATGATTCAAATGCAAACCTACCTAAAAGTTGCCGACAATACCGGTGCTAAGGAATTAATGTGCATCAGAGTATTGGGCGGTACGCGCAGAAGATATGCAAATATCGGCGACGTGGTAGTGTGTTCGGTGAAAAAAGCAACGCCGGGCGGCGTTGTCAAAAAAGGCGATGTAGTTAAGGCGGTTATTGTTCGTTCGGCAAAGGGCTTACGCCGTGAAGACGGGACGTACATTCGTTTTGATGAAAACGCGGCAGTTATTATTAAGGAAGACAAAAACCCGCGCGGAACGCGCATCTTCGGCCCTGTGGCAAGGGAACTCCGCGAAAGAGAATACACAAAGATTCTCTCACTCGCTCCCGAAGTGCTTT
>JAISGY010000040.1 GCA_031262835.1 Ruminococcus sp. | reverse complement strand
GTTGTTGTCGTCATCTGGGTTAAAATTATGCTCGTCGTCGTTTCCGTAACAGTCGGGACATTATTCGAGTCGATATTTTCGCAGGCAGAAAGTCCTATTGTTGCCGATAATGCGATTGCGGTAAAGACGCTTAGCTTTTTACCAAAACGTATCATTTTTTTACATTTCCTCTCCAAATTATACAAATTGCAGCTCATATTTAATAATACATCCCGCGAAAAATGCGCTCGTATTATATATACAAATTAATTCAATCGGATTTTTCATCCGACGGGGGATTGTCTTCGGTAATTTCAGGCAGTTCACCGATTTCAGGGCATTTTTCCGCCCTAATCGCGGTAATACGCATATCATTTACCTCTGTTGCCGAAAATTTCCATCCGTCATATACTGCCTCAATCTTCTCGGAATCGTTCGGTAAAACGCCTGAAAGGGCAATGAGGAACGCGGACATTGTGTCGTAATTGTCAAAATTACCGATTGTTTCCGATTCTTCGCTGTCTCCGTCCGGGATATGAAGCCCAAGTTCAGTTAAAACATCGGTCGGGTCGGCTAAACCATCCAAGTTGTAGGACCACTCGTCAATTTTTGTAATTTTTTCCGTCTCGTCGTCGTATTCGTCCTGAATGCTCCCGACGATTTCTTCGAGGAGGTCTTCCATCGTGACAATTCCGGCAGTTCCGCCGTATTCGTCGGTTATAACCGCCATCTGCATCTTGTTGTCGCGGAGTTTTTTAAAGACATTCTTCGCAGTTGCTGTCTCGGGGAAATAGAGCACAGGGCGTGAAAATTCCGCCGCCGCACGTTCTTTCGACTGTTTTTCCGCTTGCTTTTTCGCCTGTTCTCCCGCGTGCTTTTTTGCCTGTTCTTCCGCACGTTTCCCCGCTTGTTCCTCCTCCGCATCGCCCGAAATGAGCGGGAGAAGGTCTTTTACGCAGATTATGCCGATAATCTTGTCAACCGAGCCGTTATAGACGGGAAGGCGCGAGAAGCCGCTTTCTGCGGATTTTTCGGCGATTTTCTGCGGTGTGTCGGTGCTTTTAACCCCGACAATGTCGGTTCTGTGAGTCATTATATCCGAAATCGGCGTGTCTGAAAACTCAAAGATGTTAGAAATCATCTCGGCTTGAGACTCTTCAATCGCGCCTGTGTCAGAGCCCGCGTCGACCATCATCAGGATTTCTTCTTCGGTGACTTCCGACTCGGTTTCCGGCTTTTTAATCCGGAAGATAAAGGCGATAAGCTTCACAAACATTCCCGCAAGGAATATTGTCGGAGTGAAGATAAACATCGCGAAGAGGACGGCGGGGGTTAAGAAAATCGCCAAATGTTCGTTGTCTTCGGGTGAAAGCCCGCGGACAATCCGACGGGGTAAACTGTAGAGAAACACTGTCTGGATAAGCATTGACAGGATAAATACTAAGATAATATTCACTGCAATTTCCACAGGATTCGAGACAGGACTGCCCGTATCAAATCGTATATAGAAATATTCTGCGGCAGAAAGCATTACCAAAAACACGAAAATCGTTTGCAAAATTCTTATCTGGAAAAAAACCGCAAGGAATTTCGAAGACTTTTTGCTGATCTTAAAAAGCTGTTTTTTAATGCCGCCGGCTGATTCAAAGCCGCGTATACGTTGGTTCGGAAGTTCGGTAAGCGAACTTTCGGCAAGTGAATAAAGGAAGAAAATTATGAATATTATTACAAAAAGCAGTAAGGCTGTACTTCGGACACCATCGACGTCCATTTGAATTTTCACTCCAAATCTGAACAAATATACAAATTATATTATATATCATAATTCGTGCTTTGTCAAGACATAAACGTATATATGTAAACAAATTGACATTAATAAGGGGGAATTTTTTTGGCTTATAACAGGCAGGCGGCGATAGATTATGCGCAAAAATGGGCTTTATCGAGAAATCCGAGGTATTATGATTTTGAAAACATCGGCGGAGACTGTACAAACTTTGCGTCGCAAGCACTTTTCGCGGGATATGGGGAACAAAACTATAAGCCGACTTTCGGCTGGTATTATAACAGCCTGCATGATCGTGCGCCCGCGTGGTCGTCCACCGAGTATCTCTACAATTTTTTGACGACAAATAAAGGCGCGGGCCCGAAAGCCCGCGAGGTTAAGATTTTTGAGGTACAGCCCGGAGATTTGGTTCAGCTGTCATTCCGTGACGGTGTTTATACCCATACGCCGTTCATAACCGAGGTCGGAAATCCCGCAACCCTTGCGAATATAAAGGTTGCCGCCCATTCCGACGACAGCATTAACCGCCCGCTTTCAACCTACATATTCGATAAGATCAGGTTCTTGCATTTGCTGTGAGCTGCGCGCGGGGCGGGGGTGTGGCTTCGCGGAGTTTTCACATAATATTAATACGGGATAATTTTCGCCGCCGCTTTTGCCGTAATTACGGCAAGGACAGCCTTCGCAATATCAAAGGGAATAAACGGCAAAACGGTAAGCGCAAGTGCTTCGCTGATATTAACGTTCGCCCAAAGGCTGTACCAGCCGCCGCCGAATATGTAGCAGACTGTTAAGGCGGCAATTAACCCGATTAAAATGCGCGGCGCGCTTGCTTTTGTTATTCCGTTTATGCAGCCTATTGACGCGAAAACCGCCATAACAGGATAAGCGAATAAAAATCCGCCCGTCGGACCGAAAAGCGCCCCCGCTCCGGCGGAAAACCCCGCGAAGACAGGCACTCCCGCAACCCCAAGCATTATATAGGCAATAATCGACAAAACCGCGTATTTCGGCGGCAGCATAAGCCCCGTGAGGAGCACGCCGAAAACCCCGAGCGTTAAGACAAGCCCCGCGAAAGGTATCGAAAGGTTCGCGAAAACAGCCATTAAGGCAGTCATGACGCCTGCTGCTGTTAAAAGTTTTATATTCTTCATAATATCAGTATAACACAGAAAAATGCTATTGTCAACATATTTATTTAAATTTTATGTTGACAATAGCAGATTTTGCATTTCACATTAACAAAAATTTTTCACACTTTATCTATATTTTTATCACCAATTTCCGCATATTATATGATACAATATATTTAGAGTAATTTTACTTTTTCAAAAAAGGGAGCGGTGCAATATGAATATGGACCAAACAATGCTTTTTTCCGTTATCGAAGAAAAAGAACGTCTTCTTCGTACTAATGTCCAAGAAGTCGGCTGCGCCCTTCTGGAAAAAGGTTACAACCCGGTTAACCAAATAGTAGGCTATATCCTCTCGGAGGACCCGACCTACATAACCACGCACAATGGTGCGCGCTCGAAAATCATGCGCCTCGACCGCGACGAACTCCTTCAAGACCTCGTCCGCGTTTACCTCGAAAGCGATAAAATTAACCAAAAAAATTGACATAAATTTGTTCACTTTTTGTAACTAATTTCGCTTGCATTTCCATAAAATTTATGCTATAATAATATCGGCGGAAGTTTCAAATAATACCCCTAAAAAAGGGGCGATTATTAATGAAATTAAAAGCAACAATCATTGCGATTTGTATGGCTTTCTCTCTTATGGGATTTTCAGTCTCCGCCGCGGATTATTCGGTTCTCGACGGAACTTCCTACGGCTACGGCATGGGCAGAGACGTTGACGGCGCAGGAAGACCCTATGGCGCGGACAACTTCAACGCCGATTACGCGGGTTTGGGTGCGTACGCAATCTTCGAGCCCGGCTCCGGCGTTACCCTCACCTTCGATGAAGGTTACGAAAACGGTTACACCTCAATTATCCTCGATGCGCTCAAAGATAAGGGCGTAAAAGCGATATTCTTCGTTACAGGCGACTATGTTAAATCAAACAAGCCGCTCATTCAGAGGATGCTCGACGAGGGTCACATAATCGGCAACCACGGCATGAAGCACAAATCAATCCCCGGGCTTTCAGAAGAAGGTCTCGCGGAGGATATAATGTCGCTCCATGAGCTCGTTAAGGCGGAATTCGGTTACGACATGATTTACTTCCGTCCCCCTTGCGGTGAATTCTCCGAACGCTCCCTCAAACAGGTTCAGGATCTCGGCTACACCACGTTAATGTGGAGTTTCGCTTACGTCGACTGGGAAGAAAACAATCAGCCCGACAAGGCGGCTGCGCTAAAGCGGATAACGTCGGCGGCTCACGAGGGCGAAATAATGCTCCTTCATGCGGTAAGCTCGGTCAACGCCGATCTGATGCCCGAAATCATCGACAATTTCCGCGAACAGGGTCTCGAGTTCGTTCTCCCGGTCATTAAATTTAGTTAATTTTTCACATAGCAATATGTGAATTTAATAAAAGTTATTGATTGCAGACAGTAACTTTTTTACCGCACGGACGCCGTGCCCTTCTTGTTATACGGTGTGCCTGCACTAACAGGCACACCGCTTTTTTGTAAATTTATACCTGCACAGGAGGCTTATTATGGCAACAAAACCAACCATTCTAATCGTTGATGACGACCCGGTACAGCTTAATACCGTTGTTTCCTTGCTGCAAAAGAGTTACAATTGCGTCCCCACAACAAACGGTCAGATGGCACTGAAATACCTTGAAGCGCACACCGCCGACATCATGCTTCTCGACTACAATATGCCCGTTATGACCGGTATTGAAGTCCTAAAGCAGATGCAGGAGACCGAACACGCTGCTTCGATTCCCGTTATCTTCCTCACAGGCGTTGACGACACCGAAGGCGAGGTTTCCGCGCTTCGTCAAGGGGCGGTTGACTACATAGTTAAGCCGATCCGCCCGGCTGTGCTTTTAACAAGGGTTAAAAACCAGCTTGAGCTTGCCGAACACAGGCGCGACCTCGAATACGCCATCGCCGAACGCACCGAAGACCTTTGGCGCGCAAATGAACGTCTTAAAAAGCGTGAAGACGCTACCCTTCATCTTCTTGCGCGGATAACCGATATGCGCGACGAAGACACCGGCGGTCATATCCTCCGCACAACCGGCTACACGGAAATTATCGTTAAGTACCTTCGTGCAGACCCTAACCCTCCGGCGGGTTACGAAATGTCCGAGGAGGAAGCGCAAAGTATTATTAAGTGTGCCCAACTCCACGACTTGGGCAAAATTGCTATCCCCGACAGCATCCTTCTTAAACCCGCAAAACTTACCGTCGAGGAATTTGAAGTTATCAAGAAGCACCCGATTTACGGCGAGCATTTCTTCGCCGATTTCATAAAATCCGACTCCGAAGACCCCTTCCTCGAGACCGCGCGCGAAATAACATACAGCCACCACGAAAAATGGAACGGCACCGGCTACCCGCTCGGGATTGCAGGGCAGGCTATTCCCCTTTCCGGGAGGATTGTCGCTGTTGCGGACGTTTACGACGCGCTCGTTTCGGAACGCCCCTACAAAAAGCCTTTCTCTCACGAAAAAGCAGCTGAAATCATCACCTCCGACAGCGGCAAGCACTTCGACCCACATCTCGTCGAAATCTTCATCGCTCATCAAGACGAATTCATCGAAGTCTCAAAAATCACCGACACCTCCCCGAAAAACGAGTTCGCATTCTCACGCTAAGAGAAAACCGTCGGCAATACGAGTTCGGCGGCGGCTTCTGTATTCTGTATTCTGTATTCTGTAACGGTGCTATCATGCTTCGTATCGCAATCTGTGACGATGAAAGCGACGACCTTAAAAACAACCGCGTAATTATCGAGGGCGACCTTTTAGGGCGGGGGATAACGGAATTCGAGATAAAGTGTTTCGACGACCCTGTCTCGCTGATAAACTCCGAAACAATATTCTCCCTCATCTTCCTTGACATTGAAATGCCCGGGAAAAACGGTATCGACACGGCGGCGAAGATTCGTGAAAAGGGTTTATCGACGCCGTTTGTTTACGTTACCAATTACACTTCTTTCGCGCTTGCGGCGTACTCGGTTTTCCCCCTAAGTCTTGTAACAAAGCCGCTCACAAACGACATTGTTAAAAACGTCTTAGACGAATTTTTCCGCAGAGCGCATGACGCTTCCCCGAAACTAATTGAGGTAAAGAGTGCGGACGGGCTCTTGATGCTTCTTCCGTCCGATATAATCTACTTTAACTGTGTTGCGAAAAAAGATATTATCGCCGTAACGAAAAGCAGTGTGATAACCGTTTCGGAGACGTTCGATTCGCTTTATGATAAGATTGCGGAATTTAACTTCTTTAAGATTCGCCGTGATATTATAGTTAACCTCGGTCATGTTAAAGGCATAACCTCCGACGGCAAGGTTAAAATGTCGAACGACAGCGTTTTACCTATTGCGCATAGGGTGAAGAATGAATTTTTAGCCGCGCTTTCAAAGAAGGTTATCGTTGAACTTGCGGGGAGATAAGCCTTATGGATGTTTCTCATACGATTTCAGCTACAGTACGCTTTTTATTTAACATATTTTCTGTCGGTATTATTTTTATGTTCTTTTTCGGTTTATACCGAAGAAGATTTTCCCGGAAGGCTGTTTATATTACAGCCTTTGTTCTTATTTGTGCGGAAGTAATATTATTCGATCATATAAATATACCTCTGCTTAATATGATTAATTCTTTCATTATCGTAAATGCGGTTTCTTTCATTCTTTTTAAGGTTAAGCCTAACCCTGCGATAATATTCAACCTTCTCTTTTTTATCCTGCTGATGCTATGCGATGCGCTTTCTATATCTGTTCTTGCGCTTAATAAAGACATACCCTTCCATGCGCTTTTAGCAAATGAGCAAGAGATGATTCACGGGTACCTTATGAATATTGTCATATCTTTCGGCGCAACGAGAATTCTGATACTGCTTTTATCGAAGCGGGCGGCTGACAAAACGGGGTTGAATGAAATATTAATTCTTGTTTTCATGACTGTTTTTGAGTCGTATGTAATACACAGTGTCGTCATGCATTCTTTTTCTTCCGACGACGTTTTTATTGTCATTGTAATTATCCTCGGATTTATAGCCCTTAATATTTTCGTTGTATTTGAAGTTGATCAGATATCGAAACTCCTGCGCGTCAAGTATGAGTCGGATATAATTAAGCAGCAAAACGCGCTCCAGCTATCGCACTATACCGAAATGAAGGAAAATTACAACCACTACCGAAAAATTGTCCACGACCTGCGAAAGCACATGAATATCCTTGCCGGAATGAACAACGATGCCCGTTACAAAGAGTACGCGAAAACAGTTAACGAAAAGATGGATATGTTCTTCGATGAATACGAATCGAAATGCCCGATACTTTCAATTATAATGACGCAAAAGATAAGAGCCGCGAAAAACAACGGCATAAAGCTCATAATGAGGATGGAGGATATTGACCTTTCTTTTATCTCCGACACCGACATAACCTCAATCTTCGCGAACCTCTGGGACAATGCCCTCGAAGCCTGTATGAATGTCAATCCGCCCGACAGGCTTATTAACATTACCCTTGTGAAAAAGGGCGAACTTATTATAATCCAATTTGAAAACTCATTCGACGGAAAGCTTCTTACATCACAGACCAAGAGTGAAGAAGAGTATCTTACGACAAAGGACGATTCCCATTCCGGCTTAGGCTTACAGATAATAAAGTCTGCGGCGGAGAATTACGGAGGGCATTTTATTATAAGCCATTCGGATAATCTCTTTACCGCAACGCTGATGATTGACGGTTCGTCACGTTAAAATGTCGTGTCACCATTTCGCATAAAGGGCATAATATAGACTATGAAGAGCTTTGCAGACGGTATGCCGTGTGGTACAGGCGGGGAAGTCGGACGCTCTGTTTCTTCAAAAATTTAATAAGGAGAGTATCTCTATGTGCGGAATAAGCCTTGGTAACATCAACATCAACATCATCTGGGTCATCATCATCCTTATCCTGTTATTCAACAAGGGCATATTTAGTGAAGGCTGCGGCGATACCTGCTCAGTTTGCTGATTATTCCCCCCTATCTTTCGCGCTATACATAGCAAAAAGCCTCCCGACGCTTTGCGTAAGCGATTCGGGAGGCTTTTTCTATGCTTTTCTCTTGATTTTTATTGACGATAGTATCATCATAACAATTCCGACTGCGGCGGCACCGGCGCATATAATATACATCTGACCGCCGAGGAATTTTGCCGCACCCGCGATAATTGTTTGGAGTGCATTATTTCCAACTGTTTCTATTGCCATGCTCTCGATAAGATAGAGTGTAATTCCGATTGCACCGCCTGACAGGAGCAGCGACAACCCCCCGATAAAGAGCGGCGTGCGAACACTTTTACTGATTAGTCCGATTATTAACATGATAATAAGAGCAAACGCAAGCTCACCGATTATTGCTTCTAATGATAAACCAATCCGCAATAGTACCATAGGGTTAATAAGCTCATCGGACTCGTTTAAATTTTCAAATGAGATCCGCTCAAGCGTTTCTTCGGCGGTCTCTATTGAAGCAAGTGCTAAGGCGCGGTCGTATTCATTAACCGGCGGTTCGCCCGCCCTCTCTAAAACCCTGTTTATTACGTCAAGGTTATCTTCATAGATTCCTTTAATCATATCCGTCGTCAGTGCGGTCGAATATTCACCCGTTCGGAAAAAATCCGTATACATTGAGATTATGTTTATAAGTTCGTCACGGAAAGTCGCGTCTTCGTATATGTCCTCAATATCTTCCTTCGACAGCCCCATTCCGTCCGACGAAGCATAAACAGCCTCTAAAACGGTATCGCCTGCGTCTTCCATCGGCGTGTTATGCAGCGGCAGATTAAGTATATCGATGCTTGTCACAATACTCTCGATTGATTCGCCGTACGAGAAGTACCTTAGCGTATAACTAAGCCCTGCGAATGTGAGCACCGCAAAACACACTACCCCGAAAACCGCCGCAAAAATCCCTCTGACAACACGTCCGACGGTGACTTTCGGTTTCGCTTCTTTTATCGGGAGCTCATCTTCTGCGGAAAAGGTTTCTTCTGTTATCGGTTCTTCTGTTACGGTTTCCTCAGCGGCGGGCTCGTCCGCGGCGGGCTCGTCCGCAATAACTTCCTGCGGGGCGGGCTCTTCTGTTTCAACTTCCTCCGGCGTTTCTTCTATCGGCGGAAATTCTTCTGTAATAACTTCCTCCGGCACCGTTTCTGCCGGTGCGGTTTCGGCGTCAATAAGCTCTGTCCCGTCAACCACACAGAATTTCATCTTGTCGTTATATTGCTGTCCGCATTTTTCGCACTTTTTCATATTTTTATGTACCCCCGCGTTATATATCCGTTCGGCTATTTTATTATATAGTATAATTTCGCATTTGTCAAGAGCAAATTAACAATATTTCCTAATTTTATTAAATTTTCTATCCGCGAATATTTCGACAAACGCTGTTTATCATAATCATATAAAAAAGCTAAAATTATGCGGAGGCTTACATGAAAACAAGTTACAAATCGCTCCTTAACCCCACAGATGTCGCAATTCTCCTTATCGACCACGAACCACAGATGTTTTTCGGCGTTGAAAGTACGTCAAGAGCAACTATCCTCAACAACGTAACCGGTCTCGCGAAAACCGCCAAGGTCTTCAATGTCCCCATTATCCTCTCAACAGTCGAAGCAAAGCAGTTCTCGGGTCCCCTCGTTAAAAAAGTTCAATCCGTTTACCCCGATATAACCCCAATCGACCGCACATCTCTAAACGCTTGGGAAGACAGCAACTTCAAACGCGCCGTTGAAGCAACCGGGCGCAAAAAGCTCATCATCGCAGGTCTTTGGACCGAAGTCTGTGTCGCCCTCCCGACCCTCTCCGCTATCGAAGACGGCTACGACGTTTATATCGTAACCGATGCCTCCGCCGGTTCAACCCTCGAAGCTCACCAAATGGCAGTACAGCGTTGTATCCAAGCCGGTGCTCACCCCGTTACATGGCAGTCCGTCTGCCTCGAACTCCAACGCGACTGGGCGAACAAGGTAACCTACACCGCCGTAACAACCCTCCTCCAAGAACACGGCGGCGCATACGGTTTAGGTCTCGAATACGCAACAGCAATGGTTCCCAAGCCACAGCAACAGTCACAAACAAAGTCAGCATAGAGATGCGTTGAGGGGGTGCTTTCAAAAGAAAGCACCCCCCGCGTTTTTCTATTTTCTGAATAGCTCTTCAGCCTTAATCTCCGGGTGCCGATATCGGGCGCGGATTTGACCTTTGTAGGTTATGGCGGCGACGGGGCACCATTGGATACACGCCATGCAGCGTTGGCAGGTGCTGTCGAAGTGGGGCTTGTGTCCTACCATGGTGATGTTTTTTGAGGGGCATATTTTCGCACATAGGTTGCAGCCGGAGCAGTTGTGGTTCACGCGGTAGTCTTTTGCGAAGGTTGTGTAATCCGGCATTTTCTTCATCAGGGGGACGGTTTCGCGGGAAGGTTTTAAGTTTTGGTTTATTAGCTTGACTTTAATTTTGTCGGTTATTTTTTTTGCCTTCTCGTCCGATTTAGCGAGGAGGTTTTTCTGAATAAATTCGGGCAGCGCGCCATAAACGGCGATGAAGTTGCCGGGCATCATTACCGTAAATTCGCAGGCAAGCTTCCCGCCGGAGGATTCTACAATTTCAAGGAGTTCGTCCTGTGCCGCACCAGCCATACCGCCGCGGGTTATTGCGCCGAAGATGTACATCTTTTCATCAAAGCGAAGGTCTTCGATAAACGCCCTGACCATAGGCGGAACGCCGCCGAAATAGACAGGGAAGATAAAGCCTATCCGCTCATAAGTTTGCAGATCGCCTTCAAACGCGCCGGACATATTATGAAGCTCAGTATTATCGAGATTTATGGCAATTTCTTGGGCGAGGGCAAGACTGTTACCCGTACCTGAAAAGAAGAAAATGATGTTTTCCATCCTTGCCTCCGAATATTTTTGTATACATTTTGTCTTTAATAAATTAAATATACTATATAAATGCCGATTTGTCAAGGGTATTCGCGGAAATTTTCAATAAAAAACGTTTAAACTTGCGTGTCTGTTTGAATTTGGGGGTTGACAAAAAAAATATTTATGTTATAATTATAATATTAAATTTATGCGAAGGAAAAAAGATGTCGTTAATCCACAGTTATAAACTCGGCGGACGAAATATTATACTTGATGTTAACAGCGGAGCTGTCCATGATGCGGACGAGCTAACCTATGATTTGCTTGCAAGTATTGCACCGCCGTTCCCGACGGAGCTTGACGAAGAGATATTAAACCGCCTCTCGCGGTTTTATGATAAAGATGAAATAATCGAATGTTACGATGAAATTCGCGAGCTTTATAAAGAAGATCTGCTTTTTTCAACGGATATATACGGGGAATTCGCGGCGAAATCCGTTCCGTCGCCGATAAAAGCAATGTGCCTCCTTATCGCGGAGGACTGCAACCTTCGTTGTGAATACTGCTTTGCCGAGGGCGGCGATTACGGCAAGGGCGCGAGAAGCCTTATGTCAATTGCTACCGCTAAGACTGCTATCGACTTTTTGGTCTCCCACTCGTATGGCAGAGACAACCTTGAGGTTGACTTTTTCGGGGGCGAGCCGCTCCTTAACTGGGATGTTGTAACCGAAACAGTTGCGTACGCGAGGGAGCTTGAAAAGACTTGCAAGAAAAATTTCAAGTTCACCATAACGACGAACGGAATCCTTCTTGATGATGAAAAAATCGACTATATAAACAAAGAGATGAGCAATGTTGTCTTGTCTCTTGACGGGCGCAAGTCAGTCCACGACCGCATGAGGGTTTATGAGGGCGGCGAAGGAACGTACGATGAGGTTATCGGGAAATTCAAGGAGCTTGTAAAGAGACGGGGCGGCAAGGATTATTACGTTCGCGGAACGTTTACGAAACACAATCTTGACTTTGGCGATGATGTTCTCGCGCTTTACGGCGAGGGGTTCACACAGATTTCGGTTGAACCTGTAATAGCGTCGCCCGACTGCGATTACGCAATCACCGAAAAGGAGCTCCCGAAGGTTTTCAAGGAATACGAACGCCTTGCGAAGATTATCATCAACAACCACCGTTCGGACGAGCCGAGGCTCAACTTCTTCCACTTCTCGGTCGACCTCTGGAACGGACCCTGTATCATAAAGCGCATGAGAGGCTGCGGCTGCGGGAACGAATACCTCGCGGTTTCCCCCGACGGCAGCATCTACCCCTGTCACCAGTTTTCGGGTGCCGCAAAGTACCTCATGGGCAATATCGCCGATAACAACTTCAACTTCGAGATAAAGAACGAATTCGCCTCCGCAAACGTTATGACGAAGGAGCAATGCTCCGAATGTTGGGCGAAATACTTCTGCTCCGGCGGGTGTGACGCGAACAACTTCACCTTCACCGGCGACATAAAGACCCCTGTCAAGCTATATTGCGAACTTCAAAAGAAGCGGCTTGAGTGCGCAATCGCAATCCAGAGTACAGAATACGGAATACAGAATACAGAGTTTGAAGTTTAAGCTTCTTTAGCTGTCGAAGTTTCCTTATTGCAGAGTGCCAAGAGGTTTTCGGCTTGCTTGACGATTGAAGGATTTGCGTAGATTCCTGTCCCTGCCAAGGTTAACCCGAGTGAAGCATACTCCGCACAGGTTTTTGTGTCGCGGCGGATATAAGCCGATTCGGCAATTTCAATTGCGGCGCGGGTTTTAAGTGCCGTAAACTCATCAAAAAGCGGGGAGCCCTGTTCATATTTATCGGCGGCTTTTATTACAGCATCAAAATTCCCGATATGGAAATTATCCTTCGCGTTAAGATAGTCAAAGAAGGCGGCGGTTTCCGCATCGGAAACGTTAACCGACAATCCGAGGCGGTCCGCAAGGTAGATAAGCGTCTTCACTGACGGATACGCAACCCCGCTCTCAACCTGCGAAAGCATATTTCGGGTAATAACATCGCCGACGGTTTTCGCTTGGGTAAGATGAAGAGCCCTGCGTTTGTTCTTTATCGCCCTGCCGATTTCATGTAAATTCATACAAAACCTCCCGTGGAGTTATGTTTAAGTTTACGAAAGTTTTTTCAAATTTATTATAGCAGAAAAATAAATAAATTGCAAGCGGAAATTATTAAAAAGGCAGAATTTTTGCTCTATGAAAGATGGATTTTTAAGGGTTGCGGCGGTTTCACCCCACGTTACCCCCGGCGACACAGGGCGAAACGCCGTCGAAATACTTGCGAATATCGACTACCTTGTAAAGCGAGGGGTTAACCTTGCCGTCTTCCCGGAACTGTCGCTTACCGGCTACAGCTGCGGCGATATGTTCTTGCACCCCGCGCTTGCAGAAGCGGCGCAGGATTCGCTCAAGAAGATTTTGGCAAAAACGGCTTCTTTTCCGATTCTTTTTTACCTTGGCTTGCCCGTAATCCTCTCGGGGAAGCTCTATAACGCCGCCGCTGCCTGCTACAAGGGGACAGTTAAGAGCGTCAGCTTAAAGAAACATATCCCGAATTACAACGAATTTTACGAGAAGCGTTATTTTAACCCCGGTTCCGAAACCGAAGCCGGTACCTCCGCGTTTATTAAGCTTACCGACGGCGGGGCAACCTCCGACGCGGTTTGTGCGGCAGAAATCTGCGAGGACCTTTGGCTTCCGAACCCTCCCTCGAACGCGCTTTGCGAAGCGGGCGCAACCGTTATCTGCAACCTTTCCGCCTCAAACGCTTTAATCGGCAAGGACATTTACCGGCGCGACCTTGTTAAGATGCAGTCCGCAAAAACAATTTCTGCATACATCTACGCCAACGCCGGGCGCGGCGAGTCAACAACCGACTGCGTTTATGACGGGCAGTCCTTCATCGCCGAAAACGGCGTAATCTTAGCGGAGTCGGAACCCTTTATCGGCGGCGCGATTATTGCGGATATTGATATAAGTAAACTTAATTCCGAGCGAATGAGAATGTCAACATTTAGGGTTACAGAAACCGCCTTCCCCACCGCCCGGCTTAATATGGAGAAGCAGAAACTTGAACCCTTGCTCCGCGATTTCCCGAAATATCCCTTCGTTCCTGCCGACAACAACGAGCTTGCGAAAAGACTTGAATATATTGTCAAGATGCAGGCGCACGCCCTTTGCAAGCGTATGTCGTCAATCGGGACGAAAACGGCTGTCATAGGGCTTTCGGGCGGGCTCGACAGCACCCTTGCGTTCCTTGTTACCGTTAAGACGTTCGACATACTGAACATTTCAAACAGCGGAATAATTGCGGTAACAATGCCCTGTTTCGGGACGACCTCCCGGACGAAAAGCAACGCCGAAAAGCTTGCGAAGGCTTTCGACACCGACTTTCGCGAGATTGATATAACCGAAGCGGTAAAACTTCATTTCCGTGACATAGGCTTACCCGAAACCGACAGAACGACGGCTTTTGAAAATGTACAAGCCCGCGAGCGTACGCAGATTCTCATGGATATTGCGAATATGACGGGCGGAATTGTTATCGGGACGGGCGACCTGTCGGAACTTGCCCTCGGTTTTGCAACTTACAACGGCGACCATATGTCGATGTACGGGGTTAACTCGGGCGTGCCGAAGACGCTCGTACGTCATCTTGTGCGGTATTTTGCGGAGACTCCCGAGATTATTAACACTCCGACGGCGGCGGTTCTTCGTGACATTTTGGACACCCCCGTTTCGCCGGAACTGCTCCCGGCAAGTGAAGCCGCCCAACACACCGAAGAGATTATCGGTCCTTACGAACTCCACGATTTCTTCCTCTACTACTTTGTCAGACAGTCTTTTTCAATCGAAAAAATCCTCCGCATAGCTGTACAGGCTTGGAAGGGCGTTTATACCCCCGAGGTTATTAAAAAGTGGCTCGACCTATTTATTTCAAGGTTCTTTTCAATGCAGTTTAAGCGTTCCTGCCTCCCCGACGGGGTTAAGGTCGGCTCCGTAAGCCTCTCCCCAAGAGCGGATTTCCGTATGCCTTCGGACATTAGCAATCTTTTCCTGTTTTAGAGGTAACTATGATAATTTGCGGCGTCGACGCCGGGCTTTCGGACATGAAGTATTGTTACAGACAAAACGGCGAAATTACTTTCACGAACGTCAAACCCCTCGCCGATATGTTCGTATACACCGGGATAAACGGGGCAAAGAAAGAACACAGTTTCCCCGAATTCGACTGCGTTGTTGCCGGGGCAAGGGAACTCACGGGCTTGTCGGAATTCTTACTCGTAAGCATGGGGACCGGAACTGCGTTCTTGCGCGTCAAGCCCGACGACTACATTCACCTCGGCGGCTCGGGACTCGGCGGCGGGACAATTAAGGGGCTATATAACCTTCGCGGAAAGCCTGCCGAAGTGAGGGATATTGCAGAGCTTTCAAAGCGCGGCAACGTCAATAACGTTGACCTTATTATGAGCGACATCATGGACGTTTCGCCTGAAAGTTTACTGCCGCCCGATATTACCGTTTCGCTGCTTTACAAGCTTAACGACAAAACCGCGGGCGAGGATTTCGCTGCCGGGGTTTGTCACATTGTCGCTGAGTCGCTGTTGATGATGGCGGTGTTTGCGCGGCTCGGCTCCGAAAAGATTGTCTTTACTGGCGGTTTGTCAAATTTGTCTATACTTCGCGAAAAGGCTTTGATTTTAGAGCGGATACACGGCATTAGTCTTGTTTTTCCCGAAAACGCGGCGTACGCGGGCGCGCTCGGTTGCCTAATTAATTTTGAAAACAATTTAAAGGAGAATTATAATGACCTATCGTGAAATTGCGGGCTTAAAAGTATCGCTCCTCGGCTTCGGCTGTATGCGCTTCCCGACCGGTGCGGACGGACAGGTTGACAAGGCAGAGACCAAGAAGATGCTTGAGCTTGCCTACGAGTCCGGTGTTACCTATTACGACACCGCCTACCCCTACCACGGCGGAACGTCCGAGAGGATTACCTCCGACGTTATGAAGCAGTTCCCCCGCGAGAGTTTCTACTACGCGACGAAGCTCCCCTGTTGGGAGGTTCACACCCTCGACGATGCGAAGCGGCTCTTTAAGGTTCAGCTTGACCGCCTCCAGACTGACTACGTTGACTTCTACCTCCTCCACGCCCTCAATCGCGAATCGTGGAAGCGCATGAAGGACCTCGGCGTTGTCGAGTATTTTGAAGGGCTTCAAATGGAAGGCAAAATCAAGCGTTACGGCTTCTCCTTCCACGACGAATACGACGTTTTCGAGGACATTATCTACTACCGCAAATGGGAATTCTGTCAAATTCAGCTTAATTACATGGACACCGATTATCAAGCGGGGCTTAAGGGCGTTGAAGACTGCGTTAAGCAGGGCACGGCAATTGTTATAATGGAACCCGTCAAGGGCGGTTCTCTCGCGACCTTCGCGGACGAGGATATTGCACACCTCAAGGCTGCCGCTCCGAACGACTCCCCGGCGCGCTGGGCACTCCGCTACGTCGGCTCAATCCCGGCTGTTTCCGTTATCCTCTCGGGTATGTCGAACATGGAGCAGCTAAAGGACAACTTAGAGACCTTCGACGACTTCAAGCCCCTCACCGACTCCGAGTCCAACGTCTTAGACACCCATATCGAGCGCGTTAAGAACAAGTCAAACATCGGCTGCACATGGTGCAACTACTGTATGCCCTGCCCCTCCGGCGTCAATATCCCCCGCATCTTCGGGCTCTGGAACGATTACGCGAAATACAACAACCCCGGTCACGTCAAGTGGAACTGGGAGCACGAAATCCCCGCCTCCAAAAAGCCCTCAAACTGCATTTCCTGCGGTGCCTGCGAAGGTCACTGCCCGCAGCACCTGCCGATTATTGAGTCGCTTAAGAAGGCGAATGCTGAAATTGAGGCACTTTGTAAGTAACCATCAAAAAACGCCCTCTCACGGGGGCGTTTTCGTTTTCATCTCGTAGCCCGGGGGCGTTTCGTTTTTTATCTCCAACCTGCTGAAAGCGTCTTACATATAGTCAACCCGATATTGTCGAGCGGTTGCTGTTCGCGGCACGCGCCGAGTTTGAACGCTTCCATCGGCATACCGTAGACGACGGAGCTTGCTTCGTCTTGTCCGATAGTGTACGCGCCGGCTTGGCGGAGTTTCAGTAAACCTTTCGCGCCGTCCGCACCCATTCCTGTTAGGAGGGCGGCGATAACCTTTCGCCCGGCAACAGCTGCGGCGATTGTAAACATATTATCGACGGAGGGGCAGTGCCCGGAAACCTTTTCGCCCTCTTTTATTTCGGCGATAAAACCGCCGCCGAGGGGATCTTTCTTTATCCCGAACTGGAAACCGCCGGGAGCGATTATTATCCGTCCTTGCCTTAACTTGTCGCCGTTTTCGCCCTCTTTTACCTCCATTTTACAGGAGCGGTTGAGGCGTTCGGCGTACATCTTTGTAAAGACCGGGGGCATATGTTGGACAACAATTACCGGAGGGGTGTTTTTCGGGAGGGCGGTAAGAACACATTCGAGGGCTTCCGTTCCGCCGGTTGAAGCACCGAGAGCGATTATGTAACCTTCATCGGCGCGCTTTTGCAGTCCGCCTACGTCGGTTAAGCTCGGCATTATGGGGTTAACCTTCCCGTATTTCGGGCTTCTTGTATTCGAGCCGAAAAGACCGTCAACGGCGGCTTTTTGCGCCTTGGGAGTACGCTTCATCGGGCGGGTTTTAGAGGCGTAACGCACCTTTTGCGAAAGCCCGTCCATGAAGAGCTTCGTTTCCTGCGGGGAGGCGGGCTTTTTTAAAAACCCTGCTGCACCTACGGAGAGGGCGTCCTTTTCGGTAACGTTCCCGGCGGTTATCAGGATGCAGGGAACGGGAGTTTGTTCCATTAATTGGGCAAGAAATTCGGTGCCGGACATCTTCGGCAGATTTATGTCCATGATTAAAACATCGGGCTTCGACTGCTTCATTATATCGCCCGCTTCAAATGCGTCCTGTGCCTCGGCAACAACATCAATATCATCCGCTCCCGCAAGCCCTTTTCGGATTATTGTGCGGAACATTATTGAGTCATCGACTACCATGCATTTTATAGACATAAACAAACCTTTATATCCGACAAATACCCCGCCGGTTTATTTTTTTATCCGACGATATATTGCCGGTTTTTGATATGTGAAACGGGAGGTTTTTGCGACACTTTCTGCATGACCGATATAGAAATAGCCGTTGTCCTTAATCACGTCATAAAACCGCTCGATTAGGGCATTTTTTGTGTCGGTATCGAAATATATCATAACATTCCGACAGCTTATGAAGTCGTACGGGCGCGTTACGGAAATTTTATCCATAAGATTAAATTTCTTGAAAGAAATCATCTTGCGATATTTTTCCTGAACCTGAAAAGTGCCGTCGGGACGCTTCGTGAAGTAGTTAAGCAGCCAGTTTTTCGGAACATCCTTTAAGCCGTCCGCTTCGTAGATACCGTCGATAGCCTTTTTTAAGACTTCCGTATCGAGGTCTGTCGCTAAAAAGGAGAGGTGCCAAGTGGCGAATTTCGGACCGAAGTAGTCAAGAATGGTAAATAATATAGTATAGGGCTCCTGCCCGGTTGAAGAGGCGGCGCACCATATATTGAGGTCGTGACTCTTGTTCGCCTGTTCAAAATACGGCAGAATCACGTCTTTAAGGTAAACGAAATGTTCGGGCTCACGCATGAAGAAGGTATGATTTGTTGTAAGCTTATTAACAAGGGCAATCGTCTCGCCGCCTGTACGGTCGTTGAAAGCGAAGTCGATAAAATCCTTAAAAGACGTAAAACCGCGGCGTTCGACCATGTTTGTAAGCCTGCCTTCGATTAAAACGCGCTTTTTTTCAAGGTTTATTCCATATGACTTTTTCATATAGGTGACGAGCCTGTTAAAGTCGTCATCAGTTAATTTAAGCATTACCGCAAAGCCGAATTTTTATCAAAACGGCATCCCTTCACAATATATAACACTATATGCCGACACAGCTGTCCCGGTTACGCCCGCAACTGCTAACGCGCTTCTTATTCGCGTCCTGCTGTTACCCGCCCGCAACCTCCGCGCCCTTATTCCCAGACCAACTTTTCGCAGTCGAGGAGGAGTTTTGCTTCGCCGGTTTCGGAGTTGTTTTCGATGATGTTTTTGATGTAGCGGTTGGAGTTAACGTTTTGGTATGTGGGGGTTTGAGTTATTTGGTTATGGTCAACAACCACAACTTCTTGGACCCTGTCAACGATAACGCCGACCTGTTGTAAGCCGCCGTCGAACTCGAGGACGATGATACAGGTGCGCTCGTCGTAGGGGATTTCTTCGACGCCGAAACGCTTGCGGATAGAGATTACGGGAACGACTTTACCGCGGATATTTATAACACCCTTGATGTAGTCGGGGATATTGGGGATAATTGTTGCGGGTTCGATGCCGATAATCTCGTTTATATAAGCGATTTCTATGCCGTATACTACGTCGCCGACGTTAAACCACAAAATTTCCACGCCGTCGCTCATTGTTTTTACGGAACTGCCGCGAGGCATTTTATCCTGAGCTTGAGCCATAATTTTACTCTCCTTATTAACCTTAGTTAGTCCCGCCGATTATTGTTGCTATGTCGAGAATGATGGTTATAGAACCGTCACCGAGGATTGAACAGCCGGTCATGCCGTGGGATTTTACGCCGAAGTTGTTAAGAAGCTGTGCCCAAGGTTTAACAACGACTTGCTGTTCGCCGATAAGCTCGTCGGCGAATAGGCAGGCGTAACGTCCGTCTGCTTCAACGTGGATAACGATACCGTCGTTGAGGTCGGTGTATTTCGACTCCAAACCGTATAGGTCATAGAGGCGGATAAGAGGATGAACCTCGCCGCGGATCATAATCATTTCGCGGCCGCTGGTGTCCTTAACGAGCTGATTCGGGCGAACCTTGAAGCTCTCCTTGATGGAATTTATCGGGATTGTGAAGATGGACTCGCCGACAGAAATTTCCATACCGTCAACAATTGAGAGCGAAAGCGGAATCTTTATTGTAAATACAGAACCGTAACCGAACTTCGAGTCAACGGATACAGAGCCGCCGATCTTTTCGATATTCTGCCTTACAACGTCCATGCCCACGCCGCGTCCCGAAAACTCTGTAACGACTTCGTTGGTTGAGAAGCCCGGGAGCATGATTAGGTGATAGATTTCCTTGTCGGTATACTCATTAGCGGGTTTTGTTAAAATGCCCTGACGCTCTGCTTTCGCCAATATTTTATGTGCGTCAAGCCCCTCGCCGTCGTCGGTAATTGTAATAATAACCTCGCCCGAAGCGTTATAAGCCGCAAGAGTAATCTTGCCCTTAGCGGGTTTGCCCTCTGCGATACGCTTCTCGGGATCGTCCTCAATGCCGTGGTCCATGGAGTTACGAACCATGTGCATTAGCGGGTCGTTGAGCTGGTCGATAATCGACTTGTCAACCTCGGTCTCCTCGCCCTCAAATATAAGGTCAACATCTTTATTAAGCTTAACCTTCATATCGCGGACAATTCTTGTCATCTTATTAAACGCGCCGGACAGAGGCACCATACGGATTGACATAACGGTGTCTTGAAGCTCGGAATTGAGTTTGCGGAGCTGCCTTGCCGCTTTTTGGAAATTGTCAAGCTTTAAGCCCTTGAGGTCGGGGTTTGAAGTAACCATTGCTTCGGTTATAACAATTTCTCCCACAAGGTCAAGAAGGGTGTCAAGCTTGTTTAGATTAACAGAGATGAGGGACTGCTTTGTGCTGCCGGCTGTTTTATTTCCGAGCTGGCTGTTGAGCTTTTCCACTGCCTTTGTGGTCCCGATAGCGTCTTTTTCAACGGCGGAAAGAACCGGTGCCGGTGCAGACGTTTCAGGCGTTTTTTGAGTTTCCATCTTAGTTACCTCCGTTTTAGTCTCCGCAGGTTTCGGTGCGGACGTTTGCGGCGTCCCCGTAACCGGGGCTGCGGGACTTTCTGCCGCTAAGATTTCGTAAGACTTTACGTTCGGGGTTGTTTCAACCGTTTTGATAACTGCTTCGGGGTCTTCCGCCGTGAAATTTATAAGGAATCCGTTTTCAATTATGACTTTGCAGGAAGCGGAATTTGTTTCAATGTCAGACGGGATATATTCAAGTTCGGTACATTGGTATTGAATATTGTTAATAACAAGAAGTGCGCGAAGATTTTCCATCTTGCAGTCTTCCTCAAAAAAGACGCGCATGGAGACCGGCTCGCCGGAGGCTATTCCGGGGACTTCGGTCATAACTTCGTACGACTTAACGTTCGGTGTATCGGCGATCTCGGCGATAACGGCTTTTGTCGAAATGTCGGAAGCCGCCTGAAACTTAATAAGGAAGCCGCTTTCAATTATTATCTTCGCCGATTCGGGATTTTTTTCAATATCGGAAGGTATGTATTCGAGTTTTGCGCAATCCGCCTGAATGTTTTCAATAACTTGGAAAGCGCGAAGGTTCTCCATCTTGCAGTCGTCATCGAAGAAGACTTTTACGGCGGTGAGTTCGGAGGTGACGGGTGCAGCTGCCGGTGCGGGTGCCGCTGCTGCCGGGGCGGCTGCCGCTGTTACCGGTGCCGCGGCTGCCGGTTCTGTCTGAGCGGGTGCCGGTTCGGGGGGTGCTTCCGCCGCCGCAACCGCCGCCGGCGCCGGGGTAGGCTGGGCATTTATTGAACCTGATTTAACCGACTTTGCGTAATCTTCTATGTGGGCAATCTGTTCGGAAAGGTCGGAAACATCGGCATTGTCGTCTTGGATAACATCCATTTCGTTTTTCATTATGTCCGATGCCTGTAAGAGCAGGTCAATTAATGCGGTGAAATCGTTGATGACAGGCTTTTCTTCGCGTATGACATAGAACATATCCTCTATGCCGTGGGCAAACCTTGAAAGGCTTTCAAGACCCATCATCGCTGCCGAACCTTTTATTGTGTGCATTATGCGGAAAATCGCGTTAATGTCATCTTCTTCAAAGGATGAATCTGCCTCGGTTTTCATCAAGATATTGTCCAACTGCTCGATTAGTCCCGTCGTCTCGTATATGAACATTTCGATCATGGACTCCATGCCTGCTTCAAACTTAGCCATAAAAACACCTACCAAAACAGCGGCTGATATTAACAACCTGAATTTTATCGTCAATATTTTCGCAATATTTATATAGAATAGTATATCAGAAAATGAGATTGCATTTAGAGATATAACTATTATACATCAAAATAATTTAAAGTGCAAGTGTTTTTGCAAAGAAAATAAAGAAAAAATTTAAGATAATTTGTGAAATTTTGATACATCACTGACAATATATTACAAAATAAAAAAATATTTAAGTTTTAGGATTTATGTACGATATAGAGACTAAAATCTGTACGTATGTTAGGGCGTGAATTTGATGGCGGATCTGATACCGAATCCGGCGATACAAACGACACCGCAAAGCAATACCGATTATCGAAACCGCCCGGGGCAGGTTGTGCCGCAGACCGGCGACGGTAAGATTACGACGCTTTCCGACCTGACGCAGATTATCGGGAACCACAATCTCTCGGAGGAATTAGGGGAACAAAACCTTTCCGATTCCGTACTCATGCCTAAACAGAATGCCTTTACGCCGAAAGACCCGGCGGTAACGGCGAAACTCTTACAGGCACTTTTATCGAAGGATATGTTTATCTCACTCGGAGCGGCGGGCAGTACGGAGCTTGTTAATAAACTCACGGAATTCGCGGACGAAGTCATGCTCTCGCCGGAGAACCTCCCCGAGGACCTCGCCCGCCAACAGAGCAAGACCACGATGTTTTCGGGCGACCTTTGGAAACTCCTAAAGGGTATATTCGAGGGGAAAATTTCCCCCGACGCTACCGGTGCGAATATCAATAAACTTTTTGAAGATGCGAAACAGGCGGGTTATAAAGCACACGCCGATACGGTTAACAATGCCGACGCGGCAAAGACGGATAACACCGCCGCAAAAACAGATAACGCCGCATCTAAAGCGGATAACAGCACCGCTAAAACAACTGCAAACGGTAATAATCCCGAAGTTTCAACCGGGAGTAAATCTTCTGCGCCCGCAAAAGCCGCGACGAGTACATATAATAACATATCCGCTTCCGGCAGAGAAGCCGCTTATAACGCTAAGTTAGCGGCAAGGTCTGCCGATTCGATGAAGCCGCATTTTGTGACGGTTGACCAGATGAAGCAAGTTATCCTTTCGCGTGAGGCGGCGGAAGCGTTCCCCAAAAACGAAATTTACAAAAACGCCGCTTTCGATTTCTTAAAAGCCGCTGTTAACGTCTCTTCAAAGGAAGATATTCTCAATTCCGTCGCCGCTAACCTTAAATATCTTGCGGCGGAGTCTGCGCCGTCGATGGCTGTAAGGAACGAGCTTACCAGTGTTGCCGACAACCTTACGCTGCAAAATTTCCCCATGTTAAAAGGGCGGATACTTGAGCTTCTTAATACAACCGGGACGTCACTGCTCCTTAATAACAACACCAAGGCGTTAATTCCGCTTGCGGTTTACAATATGTCGAGGCTTTCCTTTGATGTTAACGACCTGACGGAAAGTTTTTCGGAGCTCTTAAAGCTCTCGAGTGATGATACCTCCGGGAAGCTTAAGCTTGCCTTCATTAAATATATTGAAGAATCCGACCTTTCCTCCGAAGACAAGGTTAAAGTGCTTGAGGGGAGCGAAATTGCCTCGGCTAAGCACTCTATGACCCTAATCGCCGAACGCCTGTCCGACAGCACAGCTCAGGTTATTTCAGTAACCCCGTCAGACCAAATAGCCGACACCCTCACACGGATTTTAGACCTTCATCGCGGTAAGGCTGACGCGCCGGCTTACGATGAATTCGGCGAACCTTTGCCGCAAGCCGCGAAAAATGCCGCACAAACAGCGGACTCGTCCCCCGTGGGGACTGCACAAATCCCCCTTGCGAAGACTGTTGAAACGGTAAAGCAGATGGTTGCGGAGTTCACCCCCGATAAGATGAAGGGCGCGCTCAATACCATTATACGTGATTTTGAAAAGACTAAGAACCTCAACGAATTCGCCGGGCGGCTTTCGATGATTGTCAACAAGATTACCGAGCCGGACAAGAAGATGGTTTTGGCACAGGCGTTAAACGACGTGCTGGGCAGCATGGCGGCGGACAAGGACGTCAACTACACCCCCCCGACAGCAACCGAAACCTTAGCGGACTTCCTTGCGAAAAACCTCAACGACCCCGCGCTCAAAACCCTTTCGGAACTCAATCCCGGCGAGATGGTGCGTTCGCTCCTTGCCGCACCCGGCTCTAATACCCCGCTTGTGCATATGATGGCGCCGCTTGAACTCGGCGGGCTTCGCGCTTTCGGCGAGATTTGGGTTGACCCTGCCGCCGAATGGATTGACTCGGACGGGAAGGGCAAGAAGGGGGAGAAGGAAGTCGACAACCGCCCTGTGAGCCATGTTTTCCTTGCCTTTGACGTTGAAAACACCGGCTATTTCGAGATGGAGCTGTATTCCCGCGAGAAGGATCTTAACATCTCGATAATGTGCCCGCGAGGTATGGAACAGCGGTTTTCAAGGCTTGCGGATATTATCCCGAAGCTCTGCGAGACGCAAGGGTTTGTCACGAAAAACATGGTGCTTGCGTCAATCCACAAACCCCGCGAACTGACCGAAGTTTTCCCGAAACTGACTCATGAGATAACGGGACTTAATGTGAAATGCTAAGGTGCGCCGAGTAGGGTAGTGCGGCGTTACGCCGCACTACCCTTCCGGTCTGAGTAATATATTATGGCTAATGAAATTTCAAACAGGCGCGGGCGTCAGGTAAGCCGCGAAGAAACCTCGGCGGTTGCCTTAAAGTACAGCCCGAATGAGGATTACACCCCGATAATCGTTGCGTCCGGTCACGGCAAGGTTGCCGAACGGATTATTAACCTTGCCGACGAAAACGGTATCCCTGTCTACAGGGACGATTCGGCGGCGGCGGTTCTCTCTATGCTCTCGGTCGGGCAGGGCGTTCCGGCGGAGCTCTACTCCGTCATCGCCGGGATTTATGTAGAAATTTTGTCAATTGCACGAGAGGAACAATAATGTTGCAAAAAAAGCCCCCTTGAGGGCTTTTTTAATTTAAGCTGTAACCTGAAATTCCGAGATATACGCCTCTATTACCGAATCGGGGAGCTTAAGCTCTTCGGGTGCGTCCGTTTCGGGGTTGAAGGTTATCGAATAGTTGTCGCCGTCAAGGACATACTTTCCGTCAACCGTCTCGCCCTTCGGGTCAATATCCGAAATAGCGTTGTCTATCGCGCGGAAGATTTGTAGGAACACCGCGCTCTGGGCAATATTCTCAACAGGTTGAGTCTGGGTAAACCCGTTCATGGTCGAAGAAACCGAACTGCCGTCGTAGGTTATTACAAGCCCTTTAATGTGGCTCGGCTCTAAGACTTCCATCTCCCAAAGCCCCATACCGAGCCGCTTTACGTTCGCGATAAAGTCAACCTCTTCGGTATCTATCTCCATCCTTGCCGTAAACGGCGTGTCGGCAATATTAACGCCGCCCGCAATACTGTTTTTAAGCTTGTCACAGCCTGTGACAGTTAGGATAAGTAAAGTTATTAAAACAGTCGTAATAAGCAGAATTCTTTTCAAGTTAACACCCCATGATAACCTCGGGGATAGAATTGATTACATCACTTGCCGACATACAGTGTTCGGTGAATTTATCGCGAGCCAAGTCCGCCGCCGCGCCATGGAGCGAGCAGGCATCACAGATCGTTTCAAAAATGTCCGCGTTTTTGCGGTTTGCGAGAAGCCCGGCAACCATTCCGGCAAGAACGTCGCCCGAACCGCCCCTTGCGAGCCCGGGGTTCCCGACGCGCAAAATCTCTGCGCCGCCCTCTTTGCCGCAAATGTAGTTCGGAACGCCCTTTGCAATGACGTTAACCGCGTGTTCGCGTGAAAATGAACGGGCATATTCGAGCCTTGCCGCCGCCGCTTGGGTCGGAGTTATGCCGTAAAGTCTCGCAAGTTCGCCGATATGCGGTGTGATTATAATCTCCCCGTCGGAGTTTCTTAGTAATTCTATGCGGCGGGAAAGTGCGTTTATGCCGTCGGCGTCGATAATTTTTGTACAAGCCGCTTTAGTTAAAATTACTTCAAGAATCTCTTCCGCGACGGGCGAATCGGTTATCCCGCAGCCGAAAAGTACAACATCGTATTTGCCGATATTCGCCGCAATTTCCTTAACCCCGGAACTGCTTATAACCCCCGTTTTATCAGCCGGAAGCGGGAGGAACATAACCTCCGGGAGCATCGCTCCAACCCTGTCCGCAACATCCTTTATACAAGCGAGCGTAACAAGCCCCGCGCCGGTTTTCAAAGCCGCCGCCGCCGCAAGATACGCCGCGCCCGAATAGCGCGAAGAACCCGCGATTATTAAGACCTTCCCGAAATCACCCTTGTGCGCGTCTTCAGCGCGTTTTGCAAACAGCTTTTTCGGGTCGAATTTGCGGTCGTTATTAAGGGTTTCATTTTTCGGCTTTGCGTCTTCGGGGATACCTATGTCAACGGTTATAACCTCACCGGCGGCGGATTTAAGCGGCTCGTAGGTAAGCCCGATTTTATCGAAACCGAGAGAAATTGTATAGTTATATTTAACCGCAAGGTTATAGCTGCCCGAAAGCGCGTCCCCGCCCGACGGCACATCAACTGCAATCTTTACCGCCTTCGATTTAGCCGCAAAGTCAAGAACAGCCTTAACGTGCGGAGGCATAGCCTTTGAAGGGTTATAGCCTGTGCCGTAAACGCAGTCGATTATAACGGGCGCGGAGGCGATTACGCGGTAAATTTCGGAAAGTTCGCCCGCGTCGTCTAAAATCTTTATTTCCGGTATGGTTTTAACAGTCTCAAAAGCCGCCTTAGCAAGGTCTGTCTTGGGTTTTCCGTCAACCATTACCGCGTAAACCGGGAAACCGGTCTCGGCAAGGTTCTTCGCGGCGGTTAACCCGTCGCCGCCGTTATTGCCGCTGCCGATAAGGACACAAACGCCGTCCGTTAGGTCAACGTTCCCGAATAGCGTCTCCATCACGAAAAGGCAGATCCGCCCGCCCGCGTTCTCCATAAGTTCACCGCGGGTTACGCCGCAATCCTCGGAGTTTTTCTCTATTTCTTCCATCTGCTTGGGTGTTACATACATAATAATCACCTTTTATTTACATATGGTTTCTTTACAAAAAAAGCGTACTATATTGTACGCTTTACGAGACTGCATGATGTCAATGTTATTTCGATGTTTCACACTTTTGATTCGCCACGGTGCAGGAGGTTTTGCAGGCTGATTGGCAGGAAGCTTGGCACTTACCGCAGCCGCCGGTCTTAACGGTGGATTTCATGTTCTTGTCGGTTATGGTTTTGATGTGCTTCAAGTGTTCACCTCCCGAATGTATTTGTTAGTATTATGTTATTATAGATTAAATTTATGTATAAATCTTGTTTGTAATGTGTTGAAAATGTTAAAAATGCGGTTTGAAAATTATTGTAGACAATCTGTGCTTTTTATGGTATAATAAAATTTAAGCAATCTCACGGAGGGAACTGATGAAAAAATTCGCGGTTATACTATTAATAATATTAACTTTAGCGGCGTGCGACAACGCGCATTATACCGAATACGGCGGCGAGATTACGGCGGTTTCGGGGGAAGAACTTACGGCAATGTCTATAGCACAGATAGAAGCGGAAGAAAAGAAAAAGCAGGATGAAGCAGAGATTGAGCAGCTTATTTCCGAGTCCGAGGCGCAGTTGGCGGCGTTAACAATCGCGGACAGAATGGGCGGGACGGTTAAAGTGCCGGAGAGCAAAAACCTTCGGGTAGTTTCAACCACTCCGGCTGCAACCGAGATTTTAGCAGGACTGGGGTTACTTGAAAACATAATTGCGGCGGATATGAATTCGGCGGACGTGCCGGGGATTGCTCCTGAAATTTGCGGTCTTGATATGATGCACTTAAACACGCAGTACATCGCCGACCTTTCGCCTGATATTGTCATAATAGGCGAAATTTCACAAAAAGACTTCGACCCCCTCGGTGAGCTTAAGGAGATGGGTATTTACACCGCTTTTATCCCTTCTTCAAACAGCATTGAGGGGATTAAGATGGATATTGAGTTTTTGGCGGGGTTGACGGGTACGGCAGACAAGGGGTTCGAGCTTATTTCCGAGATTAACACCGACCTTTTATACATAGAGGAAATAATTGCCGACGCGCCGGTTAAATTCGTGCTGTTTACGGTTGCCGAAGAGCCTGAGATTTACGCGGTCGGCGATAATAATTTTATGGCTGATATGATTAGCAGAGCGGGCGGGCAGACGGCTTTAGCCGGAGATACGGGATTTGTGAAACTTACGGCAGAGGAGATTGCCGCAATAACAAATATTGACATTTACATCACGAACGCCAACGCTGACAACCCCGACTACGCCTACGTTGACACAAGCCTCACAAGCCGCCCTTCACAGAATATTACAAAGGGCGTTTTAGAGCTTGCGAAGATAATTCACCCCGAACTATTCAACGTTACGGAAGAAATTGCCGCTTAATTTATGTCTTAATAGTAAATTTTTTATTAACAGGCAATTCTTTTCTTGACTTGTTAACTCTTTTCCTGTATAATTAATAGGCTAACTATAATAGTAAATTTATGCCCATACGGGCGTGTTATAATACTCGGAGGTTCATAATGAAAAGAACATACCAGCCCAAAAAGCTTCACCGCCAAAAAACACACGGTTTCCGCGCAAGAATGTCCGACAGAAACGGCAGAAAAGTCCTTGCCCGCCGCAGAGCTAAGGGAAGAAAAACCCTAAGTTATTAAGTGTTGTGCTTACCGTAAAAGACAATAACCACTTCCTGCGCGCCTATAAAAAGGGGCGTTATCTGCATAGCAATTTGTTAACTCTGCACTTTGTCAAAAACGGGCTTGACACAAAAAGATACGGCATCACCGTTTCAAAAAAGCTCGGGAACGCGGTGGTGAGAAACCGCTGCAAGCGTATTATCCGAGCCGGTCTGCGGGAGATTTTCGATAGCTTGCCCATTGGTTACGATTACATCTTTATCGCCCGCGAGGGGCTTTTACCGCTTAAATCGACAGATGTGCTTAATTTCATGAATGAGCGGGCAGTGCCGTTTATTTTAAGAAACGCAAAAAGATGAAGAAATTATTGTTATTCCTCTTAAAAATATACTCCTTGTATATTTCACCGCTATTCCCCCCGCGTTGCAAGTATTACCCCACCTGTTCTTCCTACGCGAAAACCGCGATTATGACGCACGGGGCGTTTAGGGGAACGATTCTTGCAGCTTGGCGGATACTTCGCTGCAACCCCTTCTCGATGGGCGGGCTTGACCCCGTCCCGGAGCGTTTTCACCTCTACTTTGTCCATAATATGGGACTCCCTCACACAACCACGACTGGAGCATAGATTTTGAACTTTATTTCGGAAATAATCGGTTACCCGCTTGGGTTTGTGATGTGGGCACTCTACCAGCTCGTCCACAACTACGCCCTCGCGATACTGTTATTTACACTTGTAACAAGAGCAATCCTTCTCCCTCTCGCCTTCAAACAGCAAAAAAGCTCCGCCGCAATGGCTGCCTTTACCCCGAAGCTTGAGGAACTCAAGAAAAAATACGCGAATAACCAGCAGAAACTCCAAGAAGAACAGATGAAGCTCTATGCTGAAGAGGGCATGAACCCTCTTTCAAGCTGTCTTCCGTTACTTATCCAGTTTCCGCTTCTTATCGGTATCTTCGACGTCGTTTACCGCCCGATTACACACATTATCCGCGCTTCAAAAGACGTTATCGAACAGGCGCGCCTTGTCGCTGAAACGCTCTTCGGAACAGAGCGTTATTTCGCTGTCCGCCCGGAGATTTATATCGTCCGCGCCGTTAAGGAACACCCCGACCTCTTTTCAGCCCTCCCGTCTGATTTTGTCGATAAGATAATCGACTTTAATAACAAGCTCTTCGGTTTTATCGACCTCGGACAGGTCCCGAGTTTCAGCCCCGAAGGCGGCTGGAGCGCGGCGGCTGTCGGTCTCATTATGATTCCGTTCCTTTCCGGTATTGCACAGCTCGCCTCGTCCGTCTATATGTATATCCGCCAGAAGAAGATGCAAGCTGCAGGCGGCGCAGCAGGCGGAACTGCAAGCGGTGCCGAAGGTATGCAAAAAAGCATGATGAATTCGATGAATATCATGCTCTTTGTTATGCCGGTGTTCTCCGTCTATATCGCAATCGGATACCCCGCCGCAATCGGTTTCTACTGGACC